>CAXTTD010000020.1:0-1821 GCA_964246945.1 uncultured Solirubrobacteraceae bacterium
CTCGCCGGCGTCGCCATCACGCTCGAGATCGGCCAGGCCGGCATCGCCTTCGCGCTCGCCGCCGTCCTCGCGTTCTCCTACATGGTCCACCTGCTGCGCGAGTCACGGCATCGCGCCGAGTCCTACGCGTCGCTGTCGTGGGGCGTGCTCGCGGGGCTCATGCGTTCGCTCGACATCCGCGACGAGCGCACCGCGCGTCACTCCGCGGCGGTCGCCCGGTTCGCGCGGGACATCGCCGCCGAGCTGGGGATGAGCGCCGTCGAGCAGGAGCTCGCGCACACCGCGGGCCTGCTGCACGACATCGGTCGCTTCGCGCTGTCCGATCGGGTGTTCGAGCGCGGGCGGGCGCTCACCGACGAGGACTGGACGGCGATCCAGCGCCATCCCGAGCTCGGCGCCGACATGCTGCGCGACCTCGGCATGTACGGGCCGGTGGCCGAGATCGTGCACGCCCACCACGAGCGGATCGACGGCCGCGGCTATCCGCTCGGCCTCGGCGAGACGGAGATCCCGGAGATCGCGAAGATCATCGCGGTCGCCGAGGTCTACGACACGCTCACCGCGAGCGACACCTACCGCACCCAGATGAGCTCGTTCGAGGCGCTCACCGAGCTGCGGCGGGTCGCCGGCACCCAGCTCGACCGTCGCTACATCGAGATCCTCGCCGGGCTGCTCACCGGCGAGGGCGTCGAGTACCGCCACGCCGATGCTGCGGACTTCGACCGCGAGCTGAACATGGAGCGGCGGATCCGCCAGGCGGCATCCGGTCGCTGAGAAGTCACGGTCGGGGAGCGCGGACCGGGCGAACCCGGTCTGGCCCCGTCGCTCCCGTCCCGTGGGTGAAATCGTCCGTCAGGCGGTCTTGCGCTCGAGCCGAGGATCGGCGCTCTGCTGCTCCAGTGAACCCAGGAACTGGTTGATCTGCTCCTGGCTGAAGCGTCGCTGCCCGCCCGGGGTGCGGTACGACTGCAGATACCCCATGTCGGACCAGCGCCGGATCGTGCCGAGCGAAACCCCAAGTGCCTGAGCAGCCTGGGAGGTCGACAGGCCCAACGGACTCCCGTTGATGTTCCTCATGACTGCATTGGACGCCGTTTGGAGAAGGTTGCGCAGCATCAGCAGCTATTGCACAAGCTTCGCCGAAGAAGGGCACCATGAGCGCCCCCAATTCTGGACGTTTGTTGCATTGATCGGCCCGTCGGCTGCGGAAAAGTCCCGCTCATCGCCGCCGCGGTGACCAGCGGGCAGATTCGGCACTCCGGGTGCCAAAACGCCCCGTCGGCCTCTCCGCGTCCGTCGAGTGGGCAGATTCGGCACTGGGTTTCCCGGACGAGCCGAGCGCGCCCGGCGGCGGCGGCGTGGGAGGATGGCGGGGGTGCGATTGCGGCTGTACCACCACGTCGACGGCGCGCGCGTCGCCTACCGGGAGGCCGGCACCGGCCCGGCGCTGGTGCTGCTGCACTCGCTGGGGCTCTCCCACCGTGAGTGGGAGCCGGTGGTCGACGTGCTCGCCTCCCGGCTGCGCGTCGTCGTCCCCGACCTGCCGTTGCACGGCGACTCGGAGGACCGGCCTCGCCACCCCTACTCCCCCGATTGGTTCACCGACGTGATCGCCGGGTTCTGTCGCGAGGTCGGCGGCCCCCGCGCGATCGTCGCCGGCCACGAGCTCGGCGCCGAGCTGGCGCTGCGGGCGGTCGCGAGTGAGCGCCTGCGTCCCGCCCGGCTCGTGCTCATGGGCAGCCGGCTGCACCATCGCGAGCTCTCCTGGGGACCCGGCCGGGGGCCCGGGCGCGCGGCCGCGCGGCTCGCCGGTGTGGCCCG
>CAXTTD010000020.1:1831-4140 GCA_964246945.1 uncultured Solirubrobacteraceae bacterium
TGACGTTGACGACCGACTGGCCGTCCTCGGGGTAGCCGTAGCCGGCCTCGGCGTAGGGCAGCGGGCGGGTCTCATAGAAGCCGCCCAGGTAGGTGCCGGGGATGCCGAACGGCTCACCCTCGTCGAGGTTGCCGCGCAGGCCGAGGTGGCCGTTGGAGAGCGCGAAGACCGACTCGGACTGAGCGAGGTTGTCGAGTTTGAGCTCGGTCTCGCGGATCGTCCACGGCTCGACCGGGAAGTGCGGCTGCTCGATCACGCTCGGGCGTCCACGAGCGCGGAGAGATCGCGGGTGACGATGCTCGCGCCGTGGTCGAGCAGCGCGCCCGCGTGGTCGACGCGGTCCAGCCCGATCACGAACCCGAACTTGCCGTCGTGCCCGGCCTGGACCGGGCGCTCGCCCGCGGCGCGACGCTCGTGTTCCGTCCCGCCACCGGCGAGCGACTCTCCGCGCAGGGCAACCCGGCCGCCCGGGACCTCCTCCGGCACGCGTTCGCCGACGTCGCGGGCAACGGCAACCGGGCGCGATCCTGGGCGCGGTTCCAGCGCCGCTGGCCGGTCGCCGCGCCGAGCGAGCTGCTCGACGCCTATCCCCGGATGACGATGCCGGTGCTGCTGCTGTGGGCCGAGTCGGACCCCGCGCACCCGCTCGCCACCGCGCGCGAGGCGCTCGACCTGCTCCCGAACGGCCAGCTGCGCACGCTGCCCGGCACCGGCTTCCTGCTCGCCTACGACGATCCGGTCGGCGTTGCCCGCGAGCTCATCGCCTTCTGCGGCTGAGGGTGGCGCACGGGGGCGCGGGTGGGCATCTCGCACAGGTTCACGGAGACCAGCGAGTCCCATTTTCCGCAACCGCGGAAAATGGGACTAGCGTTTCTCCCACCGAGTTTTTCCGACCGCGAAAGGACGCGACATGAGCCTCCAGGAGAACGAACAGCTGTGGGGGGGCGAGACGACGAAGGCGATCGGCAACTTCCCGATCTCCGGAGAGCGGGTCCCCGTTCCCGTCGTGCGCTGGCTGGGCCGGATCAAGGGTGCGGCCGCCCGCGTCAACGCCGAGCTCGAGCTGCTCGACCCGGAGCTTGCCGAGCGGGTCGCCTCCGCCGCCGACCGCGTCGCCGCCGGCGAGTTCGACGACCAATTTCCCATCGACGTCTTCCAGACCGGCTCGGGCACCTCGACGAACATGAACGCCAACGAGGTGATCGCGAACCTCGCCGGGGATCCGATCCACCCCAACGACCACGTGAACATGGGGCAGTCCTCCAACGACGTGTTCCCCTCCGCGGTCCATCTCGCTGCGCTCCAGGAGGCCTCCGAGCAGCTGCTGCCCGCCCTGCACCGCCTCGAGTCGGCATTCGCCGATCGCGCGCAGGCGTTCCACGACATCGTGAAGTCCGGGCGCACCCATCTCATGGACGCCGTCCCGGTGACCCTCGGTCAGGAGTTCTCCGGCTACGCCGCCCAGATCCGCCTCGCCCAGGTGCGGGTGCGCAACGCCCTGCCCCAGGTCGCTCAGATCCCGCTCGGCGGCACCGCCACCGGCACCGGCCTGAACACCCATCCGGAGTTCGCCGCCCGCGTGCGCGACCGGCTCGCGCAGGACACCGGGCTTGAGATCCGCGGCCCCGAGGACCCGTTCGAGGCCCAGGGCAACCGCGACGCACTCGTCGAGCTCTCCGGCGCACTCAAGGTGGTCGCGGTGTCGCTCACCAAGATCGCCAACGACCTCGCGCTGCTCGGCTCCGGGCCGCGAGCGGGGATCGGCGAGATCCTGCTGCCCGAGCTGCAGAAGGGCTCCTCGATCATGCCCGGCAAGGTGAACCCGGTGCTGCCCGAGGTCGTGCTCCAGGTCTCCGCGCAGGTGATCGGCAACGACGCCGCGATCACCATCGGCGGCCTGCAGGGCAACTTCGAGCTCAACGTGCGGATCCCGCTGATTGCCCGGAACCTGCTCGAGTCGATCCGCCTGCTGTCGAACACCTCGCTGGCGTTCGCGGAGAAGTGCGTCGAGGGGATCCAGGCCAACGAGGACGGCTGCCACCGGTCGGCGGAGTCAACGCTCGCCGCCGCGACGGCACTCAACCCCTACATCGGCTACGACAAGGCGGCCGAGATCGTCAAGGAGGCGGCGAGCTCGGGGCGGATGCTGCGTGAGGTCGCCTACGAGAAGGGCGTCGACGAGGCGACCTACGAGAAGGCGATGGACCTCCGGGAGATGGCCCGCGGCAACACCTGAGCGCCCGGCCCGGCCCGGGCCGGGGTGAGGTCCGTGAGGGATCTCACCCCGCGCCCGGCGGGGCGTCGTCGAT
>CAXTTD010000020.1:4150-10838 GCA_964246945.1 uncultured Solirubrobacteraceae bacterium
ACGGTCGCGGCGGCGCCGTCGGGCGCCGCGGCGGGCCGCCCCACCCCCCCCGCGCCGCCCGTATTTTTCGGCGGGGGCGGCGCGGAAGTGCCGGAGCGGCGGCGTGTGCGCCTACGCGTGCGTGCGGGCGGCGAGCAGCCGGCTGATGAGGCTCGGCATGCGGGGCGCGGGCTGGCGCAGGTCCCGGGTACGGGCTTCCACGAGCGCCGAGCTGAGCTGGGGATTCATGGTGCGCCTCCTTTGTTGCTTTACGAGTAGTTACTGTAGCAGAAGCTTTATGCAAAGCTTTATACGCAGTGACTCACCGCACAGATAGAATCCGGGGCATGTCCGCGGGGGAGACGCCGGGAGACGCCGAGCCGGGGCTCACCCCGGAGAGCGCGGCCCGCCTCGACCCCCACGTCCGTCTCGCCCTCGCCACCTGGCCGCAGATCGACCCCGCGGTGGAGGGGATCGTCACCCGGATCGGCAAGGCCGAGCGGCTGCTGCTCGCCGAGATGAAGGCGAGCCTCGCCCACGTCGGGCTCACCCGCGAGGAGTTCCGGGTGCTCATCGAGCTGATCTCCGGGCCGCTCACCCACGGTGCCCTGTGCCGCGAGCTCGAGGTCTCGACCGGCGCGATGACCAACCGGCTGGACAAGCTCGAGGGCGCCGGTCTCGTGGTGCGCTCCCGGGACCCGAGCGACCGCCGGGGCGTCCGGCTCGCCCTCACCGACGCCGGCCGCGCGCGCCTGGACGCCTACATGGACGTCGGCGCCCACCGCGAGCGCGAGCTGCTCGAGGGACTCACCGCGAGCGACAAGCGCCGGCTCAACGCCCTGCTCGACAAGCTGCTCGATTCCCTGCAGGCCGGCGGCTGACCGCGACGACGCGGCTGGCGCGGTCCGCCGCGTCGACCCCCGGCGGCGATCGATCGATCCGCGGCCAGATTACGATCCAGGCGTGCGGCGGGTCGTCCTCCTGGTTCTGTTCGGCGCGCGGCTCAAGCCACGGCACGAACGCAACCGGCAGTCTCGCGACCGGCGATCACGGCGGCCGGAGTCACGGTAGCCGCCTCGTCGTGCATCCACGAGCGGCACCTCAAGCCTCGATGCGCGTTCGGTCCGGCGCTCTTCACCGGCCCCCTAAGCGTCGAGCAGCGGGTGCGAGGTTCGGGAAGGCGCCGGGCGGGGATCGAAGCGGCGCCAGGTCGGCGAGCTCAGCTGGACGGCGGCGGCGATGAGGACGGTGCCCGCGGCGAGCGGAAAGTCGGCGGCGGGTCCGGTGAGACGGATCACCACGCCGGCCAGCAGCACGGAGACCGGGAACATGCCGACGCTGGCGAGCATCAGCAGGCCCGTGAGGCGACCGAGGAGTTGCGGCGGGGCCCACTGCTGCAGCCCGGTCTCGAGCAGCAGGTTGCCGATCGCGATGAAGCTGAACGCGAGCCCCAGGCAGAACGCCGCGGAGATCCAGCCGCCGGCGTAGGGGATGATCGCGATCAGCGGCACGGTGGGCAGCAGCACGAGCGACGCGACCAGCAGCGGCCGTCGTAGGGGCGGCAGCCACGCGCCGGAGACGGTCCCCACCAGCAGCCCGGCACCCATCGCGGCGCTCAACGCGCCGTACCCGCCGGCGCCGAGGTGCAGGGGCCCTCTGGCCAGCGCCGGCAGCGCGACCCGGCTCATGCCGGCCGCCCCGAGGTTCAGTAGCGCGTCGGTGAGCAGGATGAGCGCGAGGATCGGCTCGCGGGCCAGCAGCCCGCGCACCGTCATCGCAGGTCGCGCGGCGCCGGGGTGAGCGCTGTGGTCGGTGGTGGGCGCCGGCCGGGGCGCGTCGCGCCTGATCCCGAGCAGCGTCATCGCTGAGACGACAAACGTGGCGGCGTCGATCGCGAATCCACTCGCCGGACCCACCAGGGCGACGAGCACTCCGCCGAGGGCCGGGCCGGCGAGCTGACTGAGCTGCGTGGTCCCGAACGAGAGCGCGTTGGCCGCCTGCAGCTCCTCTCGGGGCACCAGCGCCGGCACGATCGCCGAGGCGGCGGGGATGAACATGCCCTCGCCCGCTCCGAGCACGACCGCGATCACAATCAGTACCGATCCGCGCGCGAGTCCGCTCCCGGCGGTCACCGCGAACGCCGCGACCGCCAGCCCGCGAGCCACGTTGGCGAGCAGCATCACCGTCCACGGCCGGTAGCGATCGCTGGCGTGACCGCCGACCACCAGCAGCGCCGTGCGGGGTATCCCGTAGGCCGTCAGCACCGTGCCCAACAGCAGCGCACCGCCGTGGTGGGCCAGCACGTACCAGGGCAGCGCGACCGAGTAGATCCCGTCCCCGAAGTTCGACACCAGCTCACCGGTGACCAGCCACCGGAACCCCGGAAGACGAAGTGGTCCCATTCCGGTGGGCGACACCTGCCTTTCGTTCAGTCCCGGCTCGACGCGATCGGGTATCCCATCGACAACAGCTCGACCGGCAGCGCATCGGCCGGGCGCGCGTCGGGATCATCACGGCGATCGGGAAACCGATCCACGAGCAGCGCGGTGACCTGTCGGGTGAGGTCGTCGAGTTCCGCGGGCGTCAACCACGCCACGCTCTGGGTGTGGTAGGCGGCGTCGCGCCAGCGCCGCGAATATCGCGAACGGCCCGCCAGCCACGCGCGGTATCGCCCCAGCTGTCGATCGCGCAGCAGTCGCTCCAGTGCCGCCCAGGCGATCTGCGCCTCGGGGTCGTCGTGCACGTTGGCCGACCGCAGACCTCGCCCCGACAGCCGCCACGGACGCGCCCGGCCACGAACGCCCTCGACCTCGTCCACGAACCCGAACTTCGCGAGCTGGCGCAGGTGAAACGAGCAGCTCGCCTGCGATTCGCCGAGCTCGGCGGCGGCCTCGGTGGCGTTCACCGAACCCTCGCGCCGCAACAACTCGATCAAGGCCAGGCGCAGCGGATGCGCCAGCGCGCGCATCGCCCGCGGATCCGTGAGCGGTCGGGCTCCGACTCCGCGGGGGCTCAGAGTACTATCCAAAGACATCTTTGGATAGTACCGCCCGGTCAGCTCAGCGAACGGCAGGACCCGATCGGCGAAGGTTGCAAACACCTCGTCGGTCGCGGCCGCCAGTAGGCGACACTGGCTGCATGCAATCCGGTAGATTGCATGCACAGCCGACCCTGGGAGGGAAGCATGAGCATCACCACCGCCGCGGCGGACCGGCCGAGGACCGAGGAGGGGCCGCGCCCGGTTCCCGACACGTTCACGCTGGCCGACTGGCCGGAGAACTGCTGGTACGCGGCCGCGTACGACGTCGAGCTCGGGCGCGAGCTGCTCGCCCGGCGCATCGTCGACCGATCGCTCGTGCTCTACCGCCGGCGCGACGGCCGCCCGGTCGCTCTCGAGAACGCCTGCTGGCACCGGCTGATGCCCCTCTCGGAGGGCACGCTCGAGGACGACGACGTCGCCTGCGGCTACCACGGGCTCGTCTTCGACGCCGAGGGTCGCTGCGTGTTCATGCCCTCTCAGAAGACGATCAACCCCGCGGCGCGGGTGCGGAGCTACCCGACGGTCGAGCGCCATCGCTTCGTCTGGGTGTGGCCGGGCGACCCGGCCCTCGCCGACACCGACCTGGTGCCCGATCTGCACTGGAACGACGACCCCGAGTGGGCTGCGGACGGCAAGCTCATCGAGCTCGAGGCCGGCTACAAGCTGATCGTCGACAACCTCATGGACCTCACGCACGAGACGTTCGTGCATGGGTCAAGCATCGGCCACCGCTCGATTTCTGAGGTCCCCTTCGAGGTCACCCACGGCGAGGACTTCGCAACCGTCACTCGGTGGATGATCGATATCGACCCACCGCCGTTCTGGCGGATGCAGCTCGAGGAGAAGCTCGGTGAACCGGTGGACAAGGTCGACCGCTGGCAGATCATCCACTTCTCGGCGCCGAGCACGATCGCCATCGACGTGGGGGTGGCGCCGACCGGCACCGGCGCCCCGGAGGGTGACCGCTCGCAGGGGGTCAACGACTACATCCTCAACACGATGACCCCCGCGACCGACCGCAGCTGCCACTACTTCTGGGCGGTCGCGCGCAACTGGAACATCGACGATCAGCGGATCACCCACACGCTGCGGGAGGCGGTCACCGGAGTCTTCGCCGAGGACGAGGCGGTGCTGGCCAGCCAGCAGGCGTCGATCGACGAGCACCCGGACAAGCAGTTCTACAACCTCAACATCGACAGCGGGGCGATGTGGGCGCGGCGGCTGATCGACGCGATGATCGCCGAGGAGAGCGAGGACTCCCGCTACGCGGCCTCTCGAGAGCAGTCGGCCGTGGAGGTCGGCGCGCAGGTCGAGGTGACGGCCACCGAGGCCGACGCTGCGCGACTCGGTGTGGCATGACGCTCTCGCAGAGCCTCGCGGCCGCCCTGCGCCTGCGTGAGCTCATCATCGAGGGCGAGCTGCCGGGCGGCAGCCGGGTGGCTGAGGTGCCGCTGTCCGAGCGACTGAGGGTCTCGCGGACGCCGCTGCGGCTGGCGCTGGCCCAGCTCGCCCACGAGGGCCTGCTCGAGCCGCTCCCGGGCGGCGGCTTTGCGGTCCGCCTGTTCAGCCGCGAGCAGGTCGCCGACGCGATCGACCTGCGCGGCCTGCTCGAGGGGGCGGCCGGGCGGCTGGCCGCCGAGCGGACCCGGGGATCGGCGCCGCTCGAGGCGATGCACGGCGCCGTCGCGCAGCTCGACCGCGTCGTTGGCTCCGGACGCCTCGCGCCAGAAGCGTTCGAGCGCTACGTGACCCTCAACGAGCGCCTGCACGAGTTGCTCATCGCCGCATCGGGCAGCGAGGCGATCGCCGCCGCCTACCGTCGGGCGCTCGCCCTGCCGTTCGCCTCCCCGAGTGCGTTCGTGCTCCTGCAGGCCGAGCTGCCCGCCGCCCAGCGCACCCTCTACGTCGCCCAGCGCCAGCACCGCGAGCTGCTCGGCGCGATCGCCCACGGCGAGGGCACCCGCGCCGAGGCAATCGGCCGCGAGCACGCTCGCCTGGCCCGGGAGAACCTCGATCTCGCCCTGGACACCGAGCGCACCCTGGCGCGTCTGCCCGGAGCGAGCCTCATCGAGCGCGAGCCGCCGCTTGACGATGTCGCCTGAGCCGGATCTCACCCCCGCCGAGGTGCGGAGGATCGACGCGGTGGCCGCCGGGGTGAAACTGCTCGAGATCGTCCCCGCCGACGGGACGCGCCCCTACCCCGTGGGCAGCCACCTCGACATCGCGGTCACCGTCGACGGTCTCACCGACGTGCGCTCCTACTCGCTCGTCGGCGAGCGCCCCCAGGCGGGTGCCTACCGGATCGCCGTCAAGCACCTGCCCGCCGGCCGCGGCGGCTCGGCCCACCTCCATCGTCTGGAGGCGGGCGCCCCGGCCCGGGTATCGCGACCGCGCAGCCATTTCGAGCTCAACTACGGCCGCCCCGAGTACCTGCTCGTCGCCGGCGGCATCGGGATCACCCCGATGGTCGGGATGGCCGACGCGCTGCTGCGCCACGGCCGGCCGTTTCGCCTGCTCTACGCGGGCCACTCACGCGGCGAGATGCCGTTCGTGGCTGAGCTCAGCGACCGTCTCGGCGACCGCCTCGAGCTGTTCGTCTCCGAGGACGGCGACCGCCTGTCGCTCACCGATGAGATCGGCCGCCTCGCCGAGGCGGGCGAGCTCTACCTGTGCGGGCCCCAGCGCCTGCGCGAGGCGGCGCAGGCGGCGTGGCGGGGCGCCGGCCGGCCGCCGGTGCGGCTGCGCTATGAGACCTTCGCCTCCGGGGGCCGGCACGAACCCGAGCCCTTCCTCGTGCGCGTGCACGACCACGAGGACCGAGAGCTCACCGTGCCCCGCAACCGCACGATGCTCGATGCGCTCGACGACGCGGGCATCGAGCTCATGTGGGACTGCCGCCGAGGGGAGTGCGGCCTGTGCCGGGTGTCGGTGCTCGCCGTCGAGGGCGAGATCGACCACCGCGATGTCTACCTCAGCGATGAGGAACGGGCGGCCGGGCGCGACATCATCACCTGCGTCTCCCGAGCCAGCGGCGGAGCGATCACGATCGACACCGGCTTTCGGCGCGACCCCGGCCGCTGAACCTGAGTGGCGCGGGCCTCGCCAGGAGTCGCTGTCGGGCCGGGCGCGATCGGCTCGCGCCAGCGGGCGATCACCCACCATGCGGCAGCCCTGCGCGCTTCAGGAGCCCGGGCACCTCACGGTCGAGCACCGATCCCAGCCACCGCGCGACGTCGATCACCGCCGCGCACTCCACTCCGGTCCCGACTCCTTCGCCTCGAGCAGGTAGTGAACCACTCGCTTGAGCCGCCCGAAGCTGGGTGACCCTGGCCGTCGGCATCTCGTCGGACGATCGCCTTCGCCGGCCTGGATGTCGCCGGGAGCTCGGGATCGTCGAGCGGCAGCTGCGGTCGGGTCCCATCGGCCCGACGCTTCCGGCCCACGGTTGGGCGGCGTGTCAACTCGGTTGCGTTCGCCAGCTCACCCGTCCACGATCCAGGGGTCGATGAGGGCCAGCGCCGGCTGCGTCGGCGTCAGATCGGCAGCCGGACGTCGCCGAAGCGGACCTCGGCGGCCGTCACCGCGGTCGTGCAGACCGCCGGCGGAGGCAGTGCGCTCACCCACGTCACCACCCGCGCCCCGGGCGCGGAGCGCATGAGCTCGGAGACG
>CAXTTD010000020.1:10938-17996 GCA_964246945.1 uncultured Solirubrobacteraceae bacterium
GCAACTCGAGATCGACCCCGCCGAGATCTCCGAAACGGTTGAGCAGCGCCTGGGCGAGACCGGGGGATTCGGGAGCCGCCTCGACGGCGGCGGGGAGGATGACTCGGATCTCGGCCTCCATGGAGCGTCCGTGCTGCGCAATGCCGGAACGGACCCGAAGGTGGGACGGCTCACGGATGCAGCGTGAGCGCGATCGCGATGTCCGGGCGCGCGGCGTGACAGGTGGGACAGCGCGCCCCGTCACCGGGGATGTTGAGCCAGTAGCCGTTGACCTTCAACCGGGTTGCGCCGATGTCCCCGCGTAGCTGCGACACGGTCACCGCCGCTCCCGGCGGATTGGTCGACAGACCGGCGAGCAGGTGGACCTCCGGGTTGGCCGTCCGGGCCTGGGCGGCGGCCGCGGCGACGAACGAGCGGTAGGCGCCGCGGTCGCGCTCGAGGCTCTGGGCCTGTAGCTCGACCGCGTCGGCGCTGCGCGCCATCCGTGCGGCGAGCCTCAGCGAGAGGAACTGCGCGGTGCGCGTGCCGCGGCCGGCGGGGGAGAGCACGGTGCTGAGGTCGAGCGCGGGCGCGACGATGAACCGCAGCCCGTGCGCGTGCGCGGTGGCTGCGGCCCTCGCGGCGGCAGCGAACGGGTCGCGCTGCTCAGAGATCGGCGTGAACGCCCACGCCTCCGGGTCGTAGAGGACCGCGTAGGTGTGCGCCGGTAGCGTGTGTTCTGAGACCGCGCTCTCGAGCGCGGCGGCGGAGGCGAAGGCGACGACCGTCCGGGCGGGAATGCCGGCGAGCGGCTGCTGCCCGGTCTGGAGCAGCTCGTCGATCGGGCTCGTGGAGAACTTCTGGCGCACCGCGGGGTTCGTCGACACCTCGGCGATCGCCTGGCGGGTCATCAGCCACCCGGACGGGTCCACGAGCGCCGCCCGCGACGGAAGGCTCGTGGTCGTCGACCGCGCCGGCGGGTTGGTGCGCGAATCCGCGCCTGCCGTGCTCGAGCATCCGCTCGTCCCCACGACCATCGCGGTGAAGCTGAGCGCAGTCGCGATCGCGCGCGCGATCACGCCCGTCACCGCCGGCCGTGCGTCGCCGCGGGCGCGGTGAGACGAACGTTCGCTGCCATGCCCGACAGCGGCGAGGCGTCGACGCGGCCGGCGACGCTCACCAGCGCCTGGTACTCGATGCCGTCCGAGGTCGACACGGGATTGGGCAGGACCTCCGAGATACGTCCCGGAACGGCGGTGAGGTGTGCCGCGGGCACGCTGATGAAGACCCGCTCGCCCGCAGTGACCTTCGACACCGAGCTCTCGGGCACGAGCGCGGCGACCTGCCACGAGGACGAGGTACGCAGGGCGATCACCGGCAGCGCGGAGCTGCTTGTCGAGGCCCGGCGGTCCGGCTGGGGACCCTCAGGCAGCAGCGAGAACGCCGGCGTCTGGTTGACGGTCGCCTTGGGCCCATCGGTCGCGTAGTCGCGGATGCCCTCGCTGGTGACGGTTTCACCAGGGCGTCCGTTAGCGGCGACGATCGTGCCCGCCGCCGGCGCCACGATCTGCGAGCCGGAGCCCCGCGCCTGGTCGGCGGTCTGCTGGGCCTCGTCGAGCTTGAGCTGTGCCCGCACTGCCGCCCGGTCGGCGGCCGTCGGCGCCTTCTGTCCGGCGGGCAGCATCTCCGAGGCGAGCTTGCTGTCCTCCAGCAGCATCGACGCGAGCCTGCTCTTCTCGGAGCGGACCGCCTTGGCATCGGCTGCGAGCACGGGAGCGAGATCCGGCTCGTATTGGGTGGCGAGCACCTGTCCCTTGCGCACGCGCTGGCCCTGATGCACCGTGATGCGCGCGATCTCACCCGATGAGGTGAAGTTGAGGGTCGCGACACCGCTGGTGACGACCGACCCGGTGAGCATCCGACCGTCGGTGCTCAGCACACGCGGCACGTACCACGCTGCTGCCGCCACGCAGGCCGCGGCCAGGATGAGTCCGCCGAGGATCTGCTGCCAGGTGGGGTGCCGGCGCAGCGAGCCTTGGGCGGGCGCCGGAGCCGGCTGCGAGTACAGTCTCGGTACCGCGGCCGGGGCCAGGGGGTCGGGCAGCGTGGCGGGGCTGTGCTGCTGAATCTCGTGTCGGCTCATCGAGGTCGTCCTGAGGTTGGTCGTTGCACGTCGTGCATTGTCTGCTCACTCCTCGTCAACGCGCCTGGATGGGGCCGGTCATGTGCCGGAGATCCGAGGCCGGTGAACGCTCGGGTCGTGTATCGAGGGCGTCCACCCCTCGTAGCCGGATGCACGCGTAGGTGCCCATACGGGCACCAGCCGGGTGGGCATCGAGATGACAGCCTCCAGGGTGGCGAGCCGACGCAGAAACGCGAACGCGAACCAGGTCGGCAGCCAGGCGATGCTCTGCCAACGGCGATATTTGATCGCCAGCGGCAGGGCGACCGCCAGCGGGAGCGCCCCACCGGCGGCCCACAGCAGCGCCAGCGTGACGAGGTTCTGTCGGTAGGTCGGGTTGGTGATGACGAGCTCCAGCATGAAGATCGGCGCCACCAGCCCTGCCTGCAACGAGAACCACGAGAACCCCCGGCGTACGGTCCAGAACCAGACCCGCGGACCCGCCAGGCCGCTGCGCAGCGGGGTGTGCCGGGCCTCGACATGAATTCCGGCGCGCGCCCACCGTGTCCGCTGCTCCAGGAACTCCCCGACGGTCTGCGGAACGTCCTCGTAGGAGCGCACCCGGGGATCGACGACGACGCGGTAGCCGACGCGACCGATCTGCATCGTCATGTCGCAGTCCTCGCCGTTGCAGCCCATCACGATTCCGCCGACCTCGACGACCGGAGCGCGGCGAAACGCGACGAACGTCCCGGGAATGATGACGATTCCGTCGACCAGGCTCTGGCCCAGGCGCAGGAAGCGAAATTGAAACAGCGTTTCCAGCGTGCGCAGCCGGTGAAACCACGAGACGGTGTCGGTGCGCGGCTCCTCCATCGCGCCCACGCAGCCGATCTGCGCATCCTCGAACCACGGTACGCTGTAGCGCAGCGCGTCGGGGCCCATCACACAGTCGGCGTCGATGCGGACGACGATCGCGGCGTTGGTGATCGTCAGCCCGCGGTTGATCGCCATCGCCTGCCCGCCGTTGGGCGCGGTGAGCACCCGGCCTTCGGCGTGCGTGAAGTCCCTGATCTCTGCCGCCGCGATCTCCGCGGTCGCGTCCGCGGAGCCGTCGTCGGAGACGAGCACGCGGACGGGCCCGCCATAAGCCGCGGCGGCGACCTCGATCGAACGCAGGCAGCGGGCGATATTGTCGGCCTCGTTGTAGGCCGGGATGATCACGTCGACCGGCGGCCGATCCTCGCTCGGCTCGGGCAGCCGGCGTTGTGACCACCACAGCAGCCACAGCGGCGCCGCGAGCAGTGCGAACAGGATCGAGCCGGTGTAGAGCGGGATGAACACCTGCCACTCCGAGCTCGCGTGCCCGGGCTCTGATAAGAAGGCAAAGCCGCCGATCAGCACGGTGACGACTGTCACCAGTGCGGCGGCCGCGAGCATGGTGTCCCCGATCCAGCGCGGTCGACGCACCCTGATCGTCGTGGCCCGCGGCAGCACGAAGCTTGTGAACATCAGTCGCTGGACGACGAGTCCGCCGACGAGCAGGTTGGCAAGGGTGGACTCGATCCCGAACGGGGCGACCGGCCAGTGGGTCGCGATCGCGGCGACGACCATCAGGGCCTGCAGCATCACCGAGAGCGCGACGTACAGGACTGCGTGGGACAGCATGAGCAGCCGCCTGACGACCGCCGCTCGGGCGACCGCGGAGATGCCGATGACGTAGGCGACGCCGAACAGCTCAGTCGCCGGATGCAGCCGGGCCACGTAGCCGTTCACCGTCACCGGATCGCGCGTGATCCCGGTGGCCACTGATTGCACGAGCCGCACGTACTCGCCGCCGGGCGAGGGACGATGCCAGCCGATGAACAGCAGGCCGAGCGCGGCGGTGACTCCGAGGAAGATCCAGGTGCGCTGGTGGTGGTGCGAGGTCTTCACGTGACGTCGCATGACCACCCGCGCGCGTCCGTCGCCGTGGTCCTCGGTGCTGTCCATCGAGATCGGCAGCAGGCAGCAGACCACGAGACCGGCGGCCAGTGCGATCGTCGCTGATATCAGCTGAGTGTCGATCAGGAACCTCCGGACCGGATCTCGGGGGAGGTGGTGCCGGTCACGCCGAGGCGCTCGCTTCGCGCATGACGGTCAGGTGCGGCTCAGGGTGCCGGCGGACCGCCGCCACGGCGGCCAGCGCCGATATCGGCTGATGACGGATGTCGGTGCTGGCTGTCGGGCGTCCTCTTCAGCAAACGAAGATCATTCCGGGGTCGGTGGCGGCGTGTACTTGCCGCCGGTGCCCTTGGGTGCTCCCCCGGTGATGAAGCCGGTCGCCCCGACCGCGGTGATGACCGAGTTCGCGCTCAGCGGATTGTCGACCGGGCCGTTGGGTGCGATCTTGCCGACCCTGTCGCTGATGATCGACCCGATCACTGCGGCGTGGCGGCCCTCGATGGTCGCGATCCCGGCGGCGATCGTGAGGTACTCGGGCGAGTAGATGTTCCGCGTCTGCCCGATGTAGGCGTGTATCCCGGTGTTCTCCAGGACGTAGGCCGTCTGCTGGAACGACGAGAGAGCCGCGTTCGTGCCCTGGAAGTCGAACGTCGGGCGCTTGATTGCCTTGGAGCCGAGCGCCGACTTGAGGATCCTCACGTGGGCGTTCTCGTCGGTGACGGTGAGATTCAGGAACGCCATCGTGGCCGGGTCGGTGATCGCCCCCATCTTCTTGGCCTCGTTGTAGAACGTCGACTCGAGGTACTCCAGCAGCAGCGCGAAGTTCAGGATGCCGTAGTCGCCGGTGCCGTAGGACGCAGGCGGCCGCCCCCGCTCATAGCGCTGGCCCTTGCCACCGGTGTTCGCCGCCAGCGCGTCGGGTGCGAGAGCTCCAGCCAGCGCGCCGGTGCCCGCCAGCGCCCCCGCCGTCATGCCGGCACGGCGCAGGAAACCTAGGCGCGTGCTTCCGTCGACCTCCGCGTCGGCGGCCGCCGCAGCCTCCTCGAGCGCCCCATCCTTATCAAAGTCGATGAGATTGAATTGGTCCATCGGAATCCCTCCGTCGTGGGAGGCGCTGCCGTGCGCCGACTAGGAGTCCGTTCCTCATCGCACTGTGGCAGATCCGAGGGGTTGCTACATAAAACTGAGCAATCTTTACAAAAACGGCGCAATTCGTCACACCGGCTTCGGGTGTGGAGTCGGTCGTCAGGTGGCGACGGTCTCCGCGCCGAGCTCGCGGGAGATCGCGACGTCGATCGAGTAGTCGATCGGCACCACGATCACCGAGGGGCCGTCCAGGGCGAGCGCCTGCTCGAGGCGACGGGAGAAGTCGGCGGCGTCACCGCAGCGCCAGGCGGCGACGCCGAACGCCTCGGCGAGCTTCACGAAGTCGGTCGGCCCGAAGTCGACGCCGAAGTGGCGGCCGAACTTGTTGTCCTGCTTCCACACGATCGAGCCGAACTGCTGGTTCTCCCAGATGACGTTCACCACCGGCGCCTTCAGGCGCACCGCGGTCTCGAGCTCCTGGCAGTTCATGAGGAACCCGCCATCGCCCGACACGGTGACCACCTTGCGCCCCGGCGTCACCAGGGTGGCGGCGATCCCGGTGGGCAGCGCGAACCCCATCCCGGCGAGTCCGTTGGCGATCAGCACGGTGCCGGGCTCGTGCGCGGGGAACATCCGCCCGATCCACAGCTTGTGCAGGCCGACGTCGGAGACGAGCAGGTCGCCGGGGCCGAGCACGCGACGCAGGTCGGCGAGCACCCGGGGCGGGCGCATCGGGAAGTGGTCGTCGTGGGCGCCGGCGCGCAGCTCCCCAAGCGTGAGCTCGCGCAGGCGCTGCGAGGGCGGACTGCGGACCGAGCTGCGGCTGCAACCGGCGGCGAGCTTCGCGAGCACGCCCGCGATGTCGCCGACGAGCTCCACCGCGGGGACGTAGAACTCGTCGATCTCGGCGGGGACGGTGTCGATGACGACGATCTGCTTGTCGGCCTTCGGGTTCCAGTTCTCCGGCTTGTGCTCGACCAGGTCGTAGCCGACCGCGATCACCACGTCGGCGTCGGGGAAGCCGGCCATCTCATAGTCGCGCGACTGCAGGCCCACCGTGCCGAGCGCGTGGGGATCCTCGAAGTCGATCAGCCCCTTGGCCATGAACGTCTCGGCGACCGAGATGCCGGTCGTGTGCACGAACGCCCGCAGGGCCCGGGACGCGTGGTTGCGGATTGCGCCGTTGCCCGCGAGGATCACCGGGTGCTCGGCGGCCATGATGATCTCGGTGGCGCGTTGCAGCTCGCGCATCCCCGGCTCGGGCTGCACCGGCGCATGCGGGGGCAGGGGCCGGGCGTCGAGCGGGCGGGACATCACGTCCTCGGGAAGCTCGAGGTGGGTGGACCCGGGCTTCTCGGACTCGGCGACCTTGAACGCCTTGCGCACAACCTCGGGGACGATCTCCGGGCTCGAAACCCGGGCATTCCATTTCACAACTGGGCGCAGGATCCCGATCAGGTCGATGTACTGGTGTGACTCCTTGTGCATCCGCTCGAGATCGGACTGTCCGGTCAGCGCCACCAGCGGGGCGCGGTCGAGGAACGCATCGGCGACGGCCGTCACCAGATTCGTGGCGCCCGGGCCCAGCGTGCCGAGACACACCCCGGCCCGCCCGGTCAACCGCCCGTAGGCGTCGGCCATGTACGCCCCGCCCTGCTCATGCCGGACCGGGACGAACTCGACCGATGAGTGAGACAGCGACTCGTTCAGGTCGAGCGTCTCCTCGCCGGGGATCCCGAACACGTACTGCACGCCCTCGGCCTCGAGACATTCGACGAACACGTCTGACGCCTTGCGGGCACCCATGAACCCGGCACCCTACCTCACCCGCCTCGTCCGCCTCCTGCGGCGCCGGGGCGGCCTGCTGCTCACCGCCGCGCTCCTGCTGGGGCCCGTGGTTCCCGCGCTGGCGGCCACCGGGGGTGGC
>CAXTTD010000021.1:0-13016 GCA_964246945.1 uncultured Solirubrobacteraceae bacterium
GGAGGCGGAGCAGGCGGTGCTCGCGGCGCGCCACGCTGCGCCGGGGCTGCCGCTGTTCCACGCCCGCTGCCTTAGCGGCGGGCCGAGCGCCGCGAGGGTGGTACCGCCGACGCCGGTGACGAACGGCTGACTCGCCGGATCGTCGACGGCGAGGGCGGTGCTCGACTTCGCCCCGCCGGTGTCGCAGTCCTCGGCTCCGTCGTCCCCGGCGGCGGCCACGACCGTCTGCCCCTGGACGGCCGCCTGCTCGAACAGCTCGCTCTCGGCCCGGGCCGCGGGGGCGCCGAGCTGAGCCTCGCACTGGCCCCAGGAGGTCGAGATGACCTGCGCGCGGTCCTGATTGACGATCGCCGAGTAGACGTCGTAGGGACCTGATCCGGGCAGCCCCGAGTTCGAGTTGGGTCCCGCGTAGATGATCAGGTGCGCGGCGGGCGCGAAGCCGATCAGGTTCTCGATGTCGAACGCCGCCTCGTCACTGCCCGCGCCGACGCCCGCGCCGCCGTCGACCGGCTGCTCGGTGATCCTCGCGCGGGTGCCGTCGCACGCCTGGAAGGCGGCGATGTCGCTCGGGTCATGGGGTTCGAGCTCGTACACCGCGATCGTCGTGCCGGCGCCCGCGTCCCCGCGCGCGTATAGCGGGGTGAAGCCATACGCGGAGGCGATCTGGTCGTCGGTGTAGGCCCCCTGGGGGGGTGCGTCGGCGGCTGCCGTGGGACACGCCTGCGGGCCGGCGCCGGTTGCGCGCGGGGTGGCGCCCAGCGGGCGGCGCGGGCGGCGCGCAGCCCGCACGGCGAGCGGATGCGCGGTATCCACGGTGTCGAGGCCGACCACCGACTGCACCGCGCTGCGGGCGCTGCGGGGCAGCCCGCTCGCTCCGGCTGCGGTGAGACGGGCGCGGTGAAGTGCCGCCGGGCTCGCGGTGAGCGGGATCGACAGCCCGCCGGCGCTCGCCCGCCCGGGACGTAGCCCCCGGGCCTCGAGCGCCCGGCGCACGCGGGCGATCCGCGCCGACGAGGCCCCGAACCGGGCACCGAACCCGCGCGGGGTGAGGTAGCGACCGTAGGCCGCGGAGCCCGGGGTCGAGACGGCGCTCGCGTAGGCGGCGAGGGCCGCCGGATCCCGCGGGCGCAGGGTGACGGTGACGTGCCGCGCGGAGGAGCGCGGCTGGGTGCGGGCGAGCGCCGGTGCGGCGGTGAGGAGCGCCGCCAGTCCGGCGAGCACGCCGAGGGCCGCGAGTCGGTGAGAACGCGCCCGTGGCATGCGGTGAGCCAGCGTAGCGGTGGGCGCTCGCGGTCCTGCCGGCATGCCAGACTGGCCGCGGTGAGTGACCGTGAACGCCGTCTCGTCTTCGGGGAGATCGCCGAGCTCTACGACGCGGCGCGCCCGGCCTATCCCGTCGCGCTCGTCGACGACCTGGTCACGTGGGCGGAGAGCGGCGGCGCTGGATCCCCCTGCGCGCTCGAAGTGGGCGCCGGCACCGGCAAGGCGACGCGGTTGATCAGCGGCCGCGGGGTCACCGTGCTCGCGATCGAGCCGAGTGCCGAGATGGCCGTGATCGTGCGACGCACCCCGGGCGTCGAGGTGATCGTCTCGGACTTCGAGTCCGCCGACCTCGGCGGGCGCCGGTTTCCGCTCGTCTACGCCGCCCAGGCGTGGCACTGGGTGAGCCAGCCGGCGGGCTACGCGCTCGCGCGCGCTGCCCTCACCGACGGTGGTCACCTGGTCGTGTTCTGGAACCGTCCACGGTGGGAGGAGTCGGCGCTGCGCCGGGAGCTCAACCAGGTCTACGAGGCGCACGTGCCGCCTGAGCTGCGCGGTGGTCCGCTGCACCCGGCGCCCGGCGCGGCGTGGGTATTCAGCGGTGAGGACTGGAAGGCGGAGATCGCCGGGGTGGCGGGCTTCGCCGGCCCCGAGGTCCGAGGCTACGACTGGCAGCTCGAGTACACCACCGAGAGCTACTGCGACCTGCTCGGCACGATCTCCGAGGTGCGGCTGCTCGAGCCGGCCACGCGGACGCGGTTCCTGGAGCAGATGCGCCGGACGATCGCCGCGCACGGCGACGGGTTCACGCTGCCCATGCAGACCCGGACCTGCATCGTCCGCGCCGCCTGAGGGGCGCGTCCGGTGGTGGGCGGGGCATCTCAACTCCCTCCGGGGCCACCCAGATGCCCCGCTGCGGCCCCGTCTACAGCTCGAGCTGCTGGAGGGCGAGCAGGTAGCCCTCGCTGAAGGACGGGAACTGCGGGACGGTGTCGATCAGCACGTCGTAGGGGATGCGCGCGCGGATCGCAAGCACCGCCTCGTGGATCCACTCGCCGGCCTGCGGCGCGACCGCCCACGCGCCGAGCAGGACCTGCTCGCCGCGGTCGAGCACGAGCCCCATCTCACCGCGCGGGTCCTTCTCGTAGGTGTAGCTCCGCGCGACCCCGCCGCTCGGCAGGTCGAGGTGGGCGGTGAGCACGTCATGGCCCTGCTCCCGGGCGGCCGCCTCGGTGAGGCCGACCGCGGCGAGCTCGGGGTCGGTGAACACGACCCGCGGGATCGCCCGGTAGTCGGCGGCGCGCGGCGTCCCCGCCATGTCGGCCATCGCGATCCGCGCCTGATACTTGGCGACGTGGGTGAACAGCGCGGTGGCGGTGCAGTCCCCGGACGCCCACACGTTCTCGCTCACCCGGCAGTGCTCGTCGATCGGCACCGCGCCCGCGTCGGTGGGCGTTACGCCGAGCGTCTCGAGGCCGATGTCCCGTCCCCGGGGCCGGCGTCCCACGGCGAGCACGAGCTGCTCACCGCGCACCTCGCGCCCGTCGGAGAGACCGACCACGCGAACGCCGTCGCGCCGCGCGACCCGCTCGGCGCGGACCCCGGTGCGCACGTCGACGCCGTCACGCTCGAGCGTCTCCGCGAGCAGCTGCGAGACGCGGGGCTCCTCACGGGCGAGCAGCCGTTCGGAGCCCTCGACGATCGTCACGTCGGCGCCGAAGCGGCGCAGGAACTGGGCGAGCTCGACGCCGACCGGGCCCCCGCCGAGCACGATCACCGACTCGGGGATCTCGTGGAGCGCCGTCGCCTCGCGGTTGGTCCAGAAGCCCGCCTCGGCGAGGCCCTCGATCGGCGGGATCACCGGGTCCGAGCCGGTGCTCACGAGGATCTGCGCGGCCTCGATCCGCCGCTCGCCGACCTCAAGCACGCCCGGGCCCGCGATCCTCCCCTCGCCCTTGACCACCAGCATCCCCATCTCCGCGTAGCCCCGCACCCGCGCCGAGTCGTCGCCCGCCGAGGTCATGTAGTCGCGATAGGCATCGAGATCGGGCCAGTTCAGCGCGGCCTCGTGCACCCCGGCCGCCCGCAGCGACTCGCCGCGGAGCTCGGCGGGACGCAGCAGGGTCTTGGTGGGGATGCACGCCCAGTTGCTGCACTCGCCGCCGATCAGCTCGCGCTCGACGAGCGCCACCCGCTTGCCGGCGGCGTGCAGGGCGTTGGCGGCGTGCTCACCGCCGGGGCCGGCCCCGAGGATCGCGACGTCGACGGATTCGCTCATGGTGTCCCTTCCAGTCGTCGCTGCAGGCCCGCTCGCACGATCGGCCAGTCGTCGTCGATCACCGAGTAGTAGGCGGAGTCACGTACGCCGCCGCCGGGCAGCACCCGGTGCTTGCGGAAGATTCCCTCGAACTGGGCGCCGAGCGCGGTGAGCGCGCCGCGCGAGCGCTCGTTGCGGGCGTCGGTCTTGAACTCGACGCGCCGCAGGCCGGCGGTCTCGAAGGCGCGGGTGAGCAGCAGCAGCTTGGTCTCGACGTTGACCCCCGTGCCCCAGCTCGACCGGGCGTACCAGGTCCAGCCGATCTCGGCGCACAGGTGGTCGAGGGCGAGGCTGCAGAACCGAGTGGTGCCGAACACGGTGCCCTGCGCGGCGTCGCGGACCGCGAACGGCACCTCGAGGCCGCGTCGCGCGTTGGTGCCGGCGGAGTCGAGCCAGCCCCGCAGGGTCGCCGGATCGGTGAGGTCGAGGCCCATGATCCAGCGGAACATCTCCCGGTCCTCCGCGGCGGCGAGGAGTCCGTCGAAGTGCTCCTCGGACAGCGGCTCGAGGATCACGCGCTCGCCGCTGAGGCGGCTCGCGAGGTCCGCCGCGGTGATGGTGGGGAGCGAGCCGTCGAGCACCACGGGGGAGACGATAGGGGACCGCCTATGCTGGCCGCCATGCCCACCCTCCTGATCGTCATCGCGAGCACCCGTCCTGGCCGGGTCGGCCTGCCCGTCGGCGAGTGGTTCCTGGAGCAGGCGCGCGATCACGGCGGCTTCACGCCCGAGCTCGCCGACCTCGCGGTGGTCGACCTGCCGCTGCTCGACGAACCGAACCACCCGCGCCTGCAGCAGTACACGCAGGCACACACGCACGCGTGGAGCGCGACCGTCGCCGCCGCCGACGCGGTGGTGCTCGTCACCGCGGAATACAACTACGGGTATCCCGCGGCGCTCAAGAACGCCATCGACTACCTGCACCACGAGTGGCGTCACAAGGCGGTCGGCTTTGTCTCCTACGGCGGGGTCGCGGCGGGCACGCGGGCGGTCCAGCAGCTCAAGCAGGTGGTGCAGGCGACCGGGATGTACGCGACCCAGGGTGCGGTGAACATCCCGTTTGTCCAGCAGTTCCTCCACGACGAGGTGATCGAGGCCAACGACCCGATGCGCGAGGCGGCCACGGCGATGCTCGACGAGCTGCTCACGCTGGACGGCGCGCTGCGGACGCTGCGCTGAGGGCGCTCCGCCGACGATCAGGCGGCGAGGGCCTTGGTGCGCGACTTGCGCGCGTACATCTCGGCGTCGGCACGGGCCAGCAGCGAACGCTGCGACTCGCCCGGCGTCGCGAGCACGCAGCCGACGCTCGCGGCCACTGGGTGCGAAGTGCCGCCGAACTGCACCGGAGGAGCGAGCGCCGCCTCGATGCGGGCGACGAGCTCGTGCGCGTGCTCGTCGGAGGGGAGCTCGGCGAGGACCGCGAACTCGTCGCCCCCGATCCGCGCCACCGTGTCCTCCTCGCGCATCGCCCCGCGCAAGCGCTCGACCATCGCCATCACCACGCGGTCCCCGGCGTCGTGTCCGTGCCGGTCGTTGACCGCCTTGAAGTCGTCGACGTCGAGCAGAGCGAGGAACGTCTCGCCGCCGCGGCGACGGCGGCGGGCGAACGCCTGCGCGAGCCGGTCGCTCAGCACGAGGCGGTTGACCGCGCCGGTGAGCGGGTCCCGGGAGGCGATCTCCCCGAGCTCGGCCGCGATCTGAGTGAGCTCGATCTGGGCGGCGGCCTGCTCGGCGAGGTCGGCGAGCAGCTCCACCTGCTCGGCGGAGATCCTCCGCTCCACGGTGTCGAAGACACACAGCGTGCCGATGACGACGCCGCCGGCGGCCTCCAGCGGAACCGATGCGTAGAAGCGGACCGGCGCGCGTCGCCGCGGACGAACGAGCTGTAGCCGAAGCGTGGGTCCCGCGTGACATCCGCGCACACGATCCGCTGCTCGGCGTCGACGACCAGCCGGCACATCGAGTCCGCGCGCGGGTGGTCGCCCAGGGGGACGCTGGTGGCGGCGATCCGCCGCTGGATCTCGTCGTCGAGGATGTGCACCGCAGCGGCCCGCGCGCCGGAGACATAGGCGGCCACCCGGGTGACCGCGGTGAGGCTCGGATCCCCGGCGCGGTCGAGGACCCCGAGGCGGGAGATCGCGTGGTGGCGACGGTCGGCGATCGGGGAGGTGACGGGCATCCCGGGGCCCGCTTCGGCAGCTCCGCGGTCAGCCTTGACCCCGCGCCGGGTAGCTCGGACAACGATGAGCGTGCTTGAGGCCGTCGCGATCTTCGCCGCCGGGATCGTCGCCGGCACGATCAACACCGTCGTGGGCAGCGGCACGCTGTTCACCTTCCCGGTGCTGCTCGCCTTCGGCTACGCGCCGGTGACCGCGAACGTGTCGAACACCGTGGGGCTGGTTCCCGGCTCGGCCTCCGGTGCCGTCGGCTACCGCCGCGAGCTCACCGGTCAGGAGCGCCGGCTTGGCCTGCTCGCCGTCTGCTCGGTGAGCGGGGGCGTCATCGGCGCGGTGCTCCTGCTCACCCTGCCCGCCGCCGCGTTCAAGGACATCGTCCCCGTGTTCATCATCCTCGCGCTGGCGCTCATCGTGCTGCAACCGCGCATCAACCGCATCCTGGAGAACCACGGCGGTGGGCGCAGCGACCGGCTCGGCCCGCTCGCTTTGGTCGGGGTGTTCGTCGGTGGCATCTACGGCGGCTACTTCGGCGCCGCCCAGGGGATCATGGTGCTGGCGATCCTCAGCCTCTCCCTCGAGGAGCGTCTGCAGCGACTCAACGCGCTGAAGGTCGTGCTCACCGGCCTCGTCAATCTCGTCTCCGGCATCGTGTTCGTGATCTTCGCCCATGTCGCCTGGGCGCCGGCGGGCCTGATCGCGGGCGGCTCGGTGCTCGGCGGCGTGCTCGGCGCCCGGATCGGCCGGCGCCTGCCGCCGACCGCCCTGCGCGGCGTGATCGTCGTGGTCGGGATCGTCGCCATCGTGCGGCTGCTCGTGTGACGCAGCGCCCGCGGAGATGCGGGCAGACTGCCCGCCCGCGGGCGTTCGCGCCGGCCGAGATGCGTCGGGGCTACCGGGTGCCGAGGTCTTCCGGGTGCCGGGGGTTCGACCGCCTGAGAGCCACTCTGGGAGCTCTGTGGGGCGGAGCGCCCAATGAAGCTCCCAGAGTCGCAGGTGTCCCCCGCGCGTGGTCGGCGGACCCGTCGTTACGCTGCGGCGGATGGCGGGCGCGGCGGACCCCACCGATCGCACGATCGAGAGCTACGGGGAGATCGCCGAGGCGTACGCGGAGCGCAACCGCGTTCGTGCTCCCGTGGTCTTCGGGTTCCTGCGCCGCCTTGCCGAGCTCGCCTCCGGGGCGACCGTGCTCGATCTCGGCAGCGGACCCGGCGACGATGCCGAGATCCTCGAGCGCCACGGACTGACGGTGCTGCGCACCGACGCCACGCCCGCCTTCGTGGACCGGCTGCGCGCCGCCGGTCATCCCGCGCGTCGGCTCGACGTCCGCCGCGATCCACTCGGCGGCCCCTACGAGGCGGTTCTCGCGAACGCCGTGCTGCTGCACCTCACCTCCGCCGAGTTCGGCCGGTGCGTCGCCCGGATCCGAGCCGCGGTGCGACCCGGGGGCGCGTTCCTGTTCACGCTCAAGGAGGGCGACGGTGAGCAGTTCACGAGCGCCAAGGTCGGCCACCCGCGCTGGTTCACGTACTGGCGCGAGGGTCCGCTGCGGGGCGCGCTGGCCGGCGCCGGGTGGGAGCTCGAATCCCTCGAGCACGTTGCGGGGACCGGCGAGGAATGGCTGTACGTGATAGTCCGCCGTCCCCTCGTCTGACCCGCGGGTCGACGGGAGGGACAATCTGCGCGTGCCGGTGATCTCGACGTTCACGGCGTTCCGCGATGCGGTCCGCGCCGGCCGGAGTGAGGTCGTGGACCTCGGCTGTGAGCCCGACGCCGAGCGGATGGCGCGTCAGACGTTGCGCGAGTCCGGAATGCTGCTGCTCGGCGAGTGCCACGGCGTGGCCGAGAACGCGGCGATCATCGGAGCGCTCGTGGCGCGCCTCGAGGTGGATACGCTCGCGCTGGAGTGGCCGGTCGAGCTCGGAGCGGTGGTGGATCGCTTCCTCACCCACGGAGAGCTGGCCGACCATCCGCTGTGGTGGCTCGGCGATGGGCGCGTCACCGCCGAGCACCTCATCGCCCTGAGCGCACTCGCTGACGGGGGCGTGGCTCGCCCGGGCGCGACCGGGGACCGAGGAGATCGTCGTCGAGTACGGGTCGGGCAGCTATTTCAACTTCGGCGAGCACCCGTTCCCCCACCGTTTCTGCGACGGGCCGACGGCTCGGATGTGCGTCGTCGACGGACGTCTGCGGCTCCGGCTGCCGCGCGCCTCGGCGGCGACGGTGCCCGCCACGCGCGCGACCCGTCTCCCATCGCCCGCGTGAGCGCGCACGCGGCTTGCCTGCCCGACGCCTGACCACGCGTCAGCCGCGCTGGATCCGCCGCCGCCGTGCCGGCACCCGCCCGGGCGGCTGGGTGGGGTTGCCGCGCGGCACCACCTCTGGGATCGGCAGGCTCACCGGTTCCTCGCTACCGACCGTCGTCGCCTCGCCGTGGTGGGTGATCTCGAGCGGCTGACCCTCGTGCAGCTGGTAGCTCGCGCGCTGGTGGTCGACCTCGACGCGCAGCCGGCGGCCCTGGAAGATCATCCGGAAGGCGAGCCGGTCCAGTCCGCTCGGCAGCCGCGGGTTGAAGGTGAGCGCGCCGCCGTAGTCGCGCATCCCGGCGAAGCCCGCAACGGCGGCGATCCACGCGCCGGCGACCGAGGCGATGTGGATCCCGTCGCGGGTGTTGTGCTCGAGGTCCTCGAGGTCCATCAGCGCGGCCTCGGCAAAGTAGTCGTAGGCAAGGTCGAGGTGGCCGACTTCGGCGGCGATCACCGACTGGATGCACGCCGAGAGCGAGGAATCGCGCACACAGAGGCGCTCGTAGTACTCGAAGTTGCGGCCCTTCTCGGAGTCGGTGAACGCGTCGCCGCGCACGAACATCGCGAGCACCAGGTCGGCCTGCTTGACCACCTGACGGCGGTAGAGGTTGAAGTACGGGTAGTGCAGCAGCAGCGGATAGTTCTCCGGCGGCGTGCCGTCGAAGTCCCAGGTCTGGTGGTGGGTGAAGTTCTCCGCCTGGGGGTGAACCTCGAGCGCCTCGTCGTAGGGGATGAACATCTGCTCGGCGGCGTCACGCCAGCTTGCCGCCTCCTCCTCGTCGATCCCGAGCTCCCGCGCCCGGTCGGGGTGTCTCGCGACGCTGTCGGCGGCGGCGTCGAGGTTCAGCTGGGCCATCAGGTTGGTGAAGACGTTGTTGTCGGCGACCGCGCTGTACTCGTCGGGACCGGTGACGCCGTCGATCCGGAAGCGACCGGCGGCGTCGTGGTGGCCGAGCGATCGCCATAGCCGCGCGGTCTCGGCGAGCAGCTCGAGTCCCGCCTCCCGTTCGAAGTCGGTGTCCTCATGGGCGTTCTGGTAGCGCACCACCGCGGCGGCGATATCGGCGTTGATGTGGAAGGCGGCGGTGCCCGCGGGCCAATAGGAGGAGCACTCCTCCCCGGCGATCGTCCGCCACGGGAACGCGGCGCCCCGCAGGCCGAGCGTGCGCGCGCGGTCGCGGGCGAGCGGCAGCGTGAGATGGCGCCAGCGCAGCGCGTCGGCGGCGCCCTGCGGCGCGGTGTAGGTGAGCACCGGCAGCACGTACATCTCGGTGTCCCAGAACGTGTGGCCGTCGTAGCCGGGCCCGGTGAGTCCCTTGGCGGGGATCGCCCGCCGCTCGCCGCGGGCTCCACCCTGCAGGGCGTGCCACAGGCCGAAGCGCAGCGCCTGCTGGAGCTCCGGGTCGCCCTCGAGCTCGATGTCGGCCCGCTCCCAGTGGCGGTCCATGTACTCGCGCTGCTCGTCGAGCAGACCCTGGTAGCCGGTGTGACGGGCGCTCGCTGTGGCGGCGGCGACCTGGTCGCGCAGGGCGGCGGCCGAGCGCTCACCCGACCAGCCGTAGGCGATCACCTTGGTGAGCGTGAGGCCCTGGCCGGGCGCGAGGTCCGCGGTCACGGTGAGCCGCGCGAGATCCGGGAACGCCTGAATGGTGCAGGTCGTGCCGTCCGGACCGTCGAGGAGGTGGGCCATTGCGGCGGCCACCCGCAGGCCGCTGCGCTTGGTGTGGTGCACCAGGAACGCCTCGAGCTCCTCGGCGCCGTAGGCCTCGGACTCGAGCGGCTGGGCGAGCGCCGCCGCCGCCCGCGGGTCGTTGCTCGTCTCGGGCACCGACTCGTCGGCGACGAGCTCCGACTGGGCGACGACCGGGAACTCGCCCTCCACCGGCTCGACGGTGTAGCGGATCACGGCCAGCGCGCGCTGGGCGAATGACACCATGCGCGTGGAGGTCACCTTGATCTGGCGCCCGGTCGGCGAGGTCCACAGCACCTCGCGGCGCAGCAGCCCGGCCCGCAGGTCGAGCACGCGCTCGTGGTGCTGCAGGGTTCCGTAGCGCACGTCGAACGGCTCGTCCTCGACCAGCAGCCGGATGAGCTTGCCGTTGGTGACGTTGACAACGCTCTGGCCGTCCTCGGGGTAGCCGTAGCCGGCCTCGGCGTAGGGCAGCGGCCGCGTCTCGTAGAAGCCGTTGAGATAGGTCCCGGGCATGCCGAAGGGCTCGCCCTCGTCGAGGTTGGCGCGCAGGCCGATGTGACCGTTGGAGAGCGCGAACACCGACTCCGCCTGGGCGAGCTTGTCGAGGTCGAGCGACGTCTCCCGGACTGCCCAGGGCTCGACCGGGAACGCGGGTTGCTCGATCACTTCTGCAGCAGCTCCGAGAGGTCCTTCACCACGACGTCCGCGCCGTGCTGCTCGAGCGCCGCCGCATGGTCGACGCGGTCGACCCCGACCACGTAGCCGAAGTGCCCGTCGTGCCCCGCCTGCACCCCGGCGGTCGCATCCTCGAACACCGCGGCCTCCGAGGGGTCGACGTCGAGCGCCCGGGCGCCCGCGAGGTAGGTGTCGGGATGGGGCTTGCCGCGCAGGTGCTGCTGGTCGGCCGTGTTGCCGTCGACGATCTCGTCGAACAGATCGATGATGTTCGCCGCCGTGAGGACCGCGCGGCAGTTCGCGCTCGCGGACACGACCGCACGCCGCAGGCCCGCGCGCTGCGCGGCCTTCACGTACGCGACCGACCCGTTGTACACCTCGACGCCGTCCCTCTCGAGGATCTCCTGGACGAGATCGTTCTTCCGGTTGCCGATCCCGTCGATCGTCTCCGTGTCGCCCGAGTCGTCCGGCGAGCCCTCAGCCAGCTCGATGTCGCGGGACTTCAGGAACGTGCGCACGCCGTCGTAGCGCGGCATCCCGTCGACGTACTCGTTGTAGTCGTCCTGCGTGAACTCTTTGAAGTCCTCGCCGTCGCGCGACCTCAGGTAGTCGTCGAACGTCTGCTTCCACGCCGCATAATGAACCTTGGCGGTCTGGGTGAGCACCCCGTCGAGATCGAACAGCAACGCCGTGATGTCGTCGGGGAGTCCGAGCACGGCCGAAACCCTACCCGGCCGTGTCCATGGTCATGTGTCGATTTCGTGCAGCCCAGTCTTCTTGAATAAGTCAAGTTTCGTTTGGGGGCGATTTCGCGGGGCACCACTCGTATAGGCGGCTCCGGCTGCCCGCACGCGTGCCCGACCCGTCGAAAGGACATCACCGCATGGCCGACAACTTCACCACCACCGACGGCGGCCAGCCGGTCGCCAGCGACGAGCATTCGCTGACCCTCGGGCGCGAGGGACCGATCCTGCTGCAGGACCAGTACCTGATCGAGCAGATGGCGAACTTCAACCGGGAGCGGATCCCCGAGCGCCAGCCTCACGCGAAGGGAAGCGGTGCGTTCGGCGAGTTCGTGACCACCCACGACGTGAGCGCCCACACCAAGGCGGGCCTGTTTCAGCCGGGCGTGCGGACCGAGATGCTTGCGCGCTTCTCGACCGTCGCGGGTGAGAGCGGGAGCCCCGACACGTGGCGCGACCCGCGCGGCTTCTCGCTGAAGTTCTATACGCCGCAGGGCAACTACGACATGGTCGGCAACAACACGCCGGTGTTCTTCGTCAAGGACCCGATGAAGTTCCAGCACTTCATCCGCAGCCAGAAGCGCCGCGCCGACAACGGGCTGCGCGACCACGACATGCAGTGGGATTTCTGGACGCTCTCGCCCGAGTCCGCCCACCAGGTCACGTGGCTGATGGGCGACCGCGGCGTCCCCAGAACGTGGCGTCACATGAATGGCTACACGAGCCACACCTACATGTGGGTCAACGCGGCCGGCGAGAAATCGTGGGTGAAGTACCACTTCAAGACCGATCAGGGCGTTGAGTGCCTCACCCAGGACGAGGCCGACACGCTCGCCGGCACGAGCCCGGACTACCACCGCCAGGACCTGTTCGAGTCGATCCGCGACGGCGACCATCCGAGCTGGACGCTGCACGTCCAGGTGATGCCCTTCGACGACGCGTGGGACTACCGGATCAACCCGTTCGACCTCACCAAGGTGTGGTCGCATGCCGACTATCCGCTCATCGAGGTCGGCAAGATGACGCTCAACCGCAACGTCACCGACTTTCATACCGAAATCGAGCAGGCGGCGTTTGAGCCCAACAACCTGGTGCCGGGCATCGGCCTCTCGCCCGACCGGATGCTGCTCGCGCGCGGGTTCTCCTACGCCGACGCCCACCGGGCCCGGCTCGGGGTCAACTACAAGCAGATCCCGGTCAATGCCCCCCACGCGCCCGTTCACGCCTACAGCAAGGACGGCGCGATGCGGACGGTGAACGCCACCGACCCGGTGTACGCGCCGAACTCCTACGGCGGCCCGGCCGCCGACCCGTCACGCACCGACGACGCGGGCCTGTTCGCCGCGAGCGGCGACATGGTGCGCGAGGGCTACAAGGACCACGCCGAGGACGACGACTGGAGCCAGCCGCGGGCGCTCATCCGCGAGGTGATGGACGACGACGCCCGTGAGCGCCTGGTCTCCAACGTCGCCGGTCACCTGCTCGACGGGGTCTCCGACGCGGTGCTCGCGCGCGCGTTCGAGTACTGGAAGAACATCGACGCCGAGATCGGTGGGCGCATCGAGCACGCGGTCCGCAGCCCCGTCGCCGCCTGAGCCCCAGCAGCGCCTGAAGCCCCCACAGCGGGGGAAGTCCCCCGACAGCGGGGAAGGTTCTTCGGCCTCAGGTCGAACAACCTTCCCCGCATCGGCGCGCTGACCGCAACTGCCGGCGGGAGCGCCGCAGTCAGTCCGCGCCGGCGTCCGGGAACTGGGCCTGCTCGATCCGCTCGATCACCGCGGTGCGCCGCTCGCGCGGCTCGACGCTGTAGGCGCGGTCGGCCGTCCGCTCGACGCCGAGGCGCCCCCCC
>CAXTTD010000021.1:13026-17730 GCA_964246945.1 uncultured Solirubrobacteraceae bacterium
GCTTGGGAGTGCTCGATGCGCTCGACGATCGCCATCAGCCGTTGCAGGGGCTCCACGACATCGGAGCGGTCGGCCTTCTGGTCGACGGCGAGGCGCACGGCGGCGACCTCCCGAGCGAGGAACTCGGCCTCGGCGAGCGCACGGGCGTTCACGTCGCGGTCGCGCTCGATCTCCGCCTTGTCGCGGTCGGCCTGCCGGTTCTGGGCGAGCAGGATGAGCGGCGCGGCGTAGGCGGCCTGGGTGGAGAACACCAGGTTGAGCAGGATGAAGGGATAGGGGTCAAACGCCGAATGCTTGCCGAAGTTGATGGCCAGGTAGGCGTTGACCGCGACCCAGGCGACCACGATCACCGTCTGGACGATCAGATACCGCGGGGTGCCGAAGAACCGCGCGAGCCGCTCGGCCATGGACCCGAACGCATCCGGGTCGTAGAGGTGCCCGCCGCCGCTCCCGCGAGGCGTCGAGAGGTTGTCGCCGCGGCGGGGCATCGGTCTACTCGTGGGTGATGGCGACGCGCCAGTCGCTGGGCAGCAGACGGTCGAGCACGTCGTCGATCGTCACCGCCCCGACGAGCCGTCCGGCGTCGTCGACGACGGCCAGCGAGACCACGTCGTAGGCGGCGAGCTTCGCGGCGACGTCCCGGTCCGAGGCCGACTCGTTGACCGGCTCGACGTCCTCGTCGAGGCACCGGCCGAGCGGCTTGGAGGGGGATTCGCGCAGCAGGCGCTGGAAGCCGACGTTGCCCAGGTAGCGCCCGGTCGGGGTCTCCAGGGGCGCGCGGCAGATGAACACCCCCGACGCCTGGGGGACCGGGATGTCGCGCTCGCGCACGCGCGCGAGCGCCTCGGCGACCGTCGCGTCGGGGGAGAGGATGAGCGGCTCGGGGGTCATGATTCCCCCCGCGGTGTCCGGCTGGTAGGTGAGCAGGCGGCGGACCGGCTCGGCCTCCTCGGGATCCATCGCGGTGAGCAGTTCGCGCTGGCGACCCTCCGGCAGCTCGCCGATCAGGTCGGCGGCGTCGTCGGCCTCCATCTCGTCCAGGATGCCGGCGACCCGCTCGAGGTCGAGGCCCTCGATGAGCCGCACCTGCTCGTTTTCGGAGAGTTCCTCGAGCAGGTCGGCGAAGCGGTCGTCCTCGAGCTCCTTGGCGAGGATCTGCCGGCGGCTGTGGGGCAGGTGGCGGATCGCGGCCGCCATCTCGGCAGGGTGCAGGCCGCCGAGCTCGGCGGCCTGGCGGTCGACCGGGCGCTCGGAGGCAAACAGCTCTCCAGCCTCCGCCCAGTCCAGGACGTCCACGGGGCGGCGCAGGCCGGGCACGCCGCGCGGGCCGAGACCGGGGACACGCCGGGGGGCGAGGGCGACCGTCGCCACCTCCCAGCCGCCCTGTTCGGGGGTGGGGACGAGCCCGATGTCGATCACCCGCTCGCCCTTCAGCCGCGTGCCGATGACCTCGCCCTGGAGCAGCCGCTCGCCGGGCTTCAGCTCGAAGGTGCGCTGGTTCACCGAGCCGCGGCGCATCCGGGCACCGTCGGAGCCGATCTCGCCGATGCGGCCGATCCCCACGAACACCCGCCGGCGCTGCAGCGCCACCACCACGCCGTTCACCCGCGGGGGCTTGGACCCCAGGTCGATCACCGCGTCGACGATCCGCCCGATGTCCGCGCCGTCGGCGGCGAGCAGGGGCAGCCGCGTCAGTCGCGAGAGGTAGACGATCCGCTGCTCCATGACCCAGATCGTACGCGGCCGGAGGCGAGACCGGCGACCCGTGGGCCGGTCACTGCAGGGGGATCTCCTGCCCGCGCTCGTCCTCCGGCCGCGGCCCGACGATCCGTCGCTCCTCGGCGCGGATCGCGAGGTCGTTGATCGACGCCTCGCGGCGACGCATGAGGCCGTGCTCGTCGAACTCCCACAGCTCGTTGCCGTAGCAGCGCCACCATTCGCCGTCGAGGTCGCGGCACTCGTACTGGAAGCGAACGGCGATCCGGTCCTCGCCGAACGCCCACAGCGACTTGCGCAGCGCGTAGTCGAGCTCGCGCTCCCACTTGCCGGTGAGAAAGGCGACGATCTCGGCGCGGCCGCTCACGAACACACCGCGGTTGCGCCACACGGAGTCCTCGGTGTAGGCGAGCGCGACCCGCTCGGGGTCACAGCTGTTCCAGGCGTCCTCGGCGGCCTGGACCTTCTGGGCGGCGGTCTGTGCGGTGAAGGGGGGAAGCGGGGGGCGATCGGTCATGGTCCGATGGTGACAGCCTTCGTCGGGGCAGCTCGACGAAGGCGGCTCCACTAAGTTTCCATCGTCATGAAGATCGTCTACACGCACACCGACGAGGCTCCCGCGCTCGCCACCGAATCCCTGCTGCCGATCGTCCGGGCCTTCGCCGGGGTGGCGGGCGTCGAGCTCGAGCTGCGTGACATCTCGCTCGCCGGCCGGATCCTCGCCCAGTTCCCCGAGCGGCTCACCGACGCCCAGCGCATCTCCGACGCGCTCGGGGAGCTCGGGGAGCTCGCCACTCAAGCCCACGCGAACATCATCAAGCTGCCGAACATCTCCGCCTCGCTGCCCCAGCTGAAGGCAGCCGTCGCCGAGCTGCAGGCCCAGGGCTACGACGTGCCCGAGCACCCCGACGAGCCCCGGGACGACGCCGAGCGCGAGATCCGCGCCCGCTATGACCGCGTGAAGGGGTCGGCGGTGAACCCGGTGCTGCGCGAGGGCAACTCCGATCGGCGCGCGCCCGCCTCGGTGAAGCACTACGCCCAGGGCCACCCGCACTCGATGGGCGCGTGGTCGCCGGAGTCGAAGTCGCGCGTGGCCACCATGGCCGAGGGCGACTTCCGCTCCACCGAGCGCTCGGTGACGATCCCCGCCGCGACCACGATCCGCATCGAGCACGTCGCCGCCGACGAGACGGTCACCGTGCTGAAGAGCGACTTCCCGGTGCAGGCCGGCGAGATCGTCGACGCCGCGGTGATGCGCCGCGCGGCGCTGCAGGAGTTCCTCTCCGCGCAGATCGCCGCCGCCCAGGCCGAGGGGATCCTGTTCTCGGTCCACCTCAAGGCGACGATGATGAAGGTCTCAGACCCGATCATCTTCGGCCACGCCGTGCGCGCGTTCTTCCCTACCGTGTTCCCCGCCCACGAGGCGACGCTGCGCACCGCCGGAGTGAGCCCCAACAACGGCCTCGGGGCCCTTGAGGCCGCGCTCGCCTCGGTGCCCGAGCGTCCCCGCGAGCAGATCCGCGACGCCATCCACGGTGCCTACGTGACCGGCCCGAGCCTCGCGATGGTCGACTCCGACCGCGGGATCACGAGCCTCCACGTGCCCTCCGACGTGATCATCGACGCCTCGATGCCGGCGGCGATCCGCAGCTCGGGTCAGATGTGGGATCGCCACGGCGAGCCGCAGGACGCGCTGTTCGTCATCCCCGACCACTCCTACGCCGAGCTCTACGCGGCGACCGTCGAGGACTGCCGGACCCACGGCGCGTTCGACCCGGCGACCATGGGCACCACCCCGAACGTGGGTCTGATGGCCCAGAAGGCCGAGGAGTACGGCTCGCACGACAAGACCTTCGAGGTCGCCGGGCCGGGCGCCGTGCGGATCGTCGACCGCGCCGGGGACACGCTGCTTGAGCACACCGTCGACACCGGCGACATCTGGCGCGCCTGTCAGACCCGGCGGGCCCCGATCGTCGACTGGGTGGCGCTCGCGGTCCGCCGCGCGCGGGCCACCGGCGCCCCGGCGGTGTTCTGGCTCGACGAGACCCGGGCCCACGACGCCGAGGTGCTCACGGTCGTGCGCGAGGTGCTCGCCCAGGAGGACACCGACGGGCTCACGATCGAGGTCAAGGACGTCGGCGAGGCCGTGCGCTATACGCTCGCCCGCGCTCGCCGCGGCGAGGACACGATCTCGGTGACCGGCAACGTGCTGCGCGACTACCTCACCGATCTGTTCCCGATCCTCGAGCTCGGCACGAGCGCCAAGATGCTCTCGATCGTCCCCTTGATGGAGGGCGGCGGCCTGTTCGAGACCGGCGCCGGCGGCTCGGCGCCCAAGCACGTCCAGCAGTTCGAGCGCGAGAACCACCTGCGCTGGGACTCGCTCGGGGAGTTTCTCGCCCTCGCCGTCTCGTTCGAGATGCTCGCCGAGAAGACCGACAACCCGCGCGTGCGAGTGCTCGCCGAGACCCTCGACCGGGCAACCGGTCACGTGCTCGAGGAGAACCGCTCGCCCTCGCGCAGGGTCGGCGAGCTCGACAATCGGGGCAGCCACTTCTACCTCGCGCTCCACTGGGCCCGGGAGCTCGCCGAGCAGACCGACGATCCGGAGCTCGCCGGGCAGTTCACCGCGCTCGCCGAGCGCCTCGGTGAGCAGGAGACGGCGATCGTGGCTGAGCTCGCCGCGGTCCAGGGCTCGCCGGTCGACGTCGGCGGCTACTTCCGGCCTGACCCCGAGCGGGTGGCGTCGGCGATGCGGCCGAGCGCCACGTTCAACGCGACGCTCACCTCGCTTTAGAGGCTGTCTCAGAACCCCCCGCGCACGTCTGGTGGCGGCGGATACGTCGCGTGGCGGCGTCCTCGGACACTCGATGTGGCAGAGCCACACCTTCGGTCCTGCGTCCTTGCCACGCTTGATCCGACGCTCACCATCCGCACACGCGGAGTCCTGAGACAACCTCCAAGCTCGTCAGTGCCGTCATAGAGTGA
>CAXTTD010000022.1:0-4743 GCA_964246945.1 uncultured Solirubrobacteraceae bacterium
GGCGTAATCCGCGCTGCGACAGACTAAAAGCGCGCCCGGGCCTGCCCAGGATGTGCCGCCCGTGCCGCCCGTGCCGCCCGTGCCGGCTGACGATCGCGCGAGAGATCGGCGGGCCGAGGCCAGCGGTGCTGACGCGAAGCACCACGCCTCTCGCCCTGGATGAAGGGGCTGAACGCCGGCCAAGACGCCGCTGCCTGAGATGCTCTCCCGGCCGGGTGCGTAGGATCTGCGCGAGGTGAGGCGGCTTGATCCTGCGCGACTGGGTGACCACGTGGATTCGATGTACCGCGCCGCGTGGGCGCTGTGTGGATCCCGGGAGGATGCCGAGGATCTCGTCCAGGACACATTCGCCAAGGTGCTTGCGCGCCCGCGCATCGTCCGCGGCGATGAGCGCGGATATCTGCTGCAGGCGATGCGCAACACGTTCTACACGCGGTTGCGCACCCAGTCCCGGCGTCCGCAAACCATGGCCATGCCCGAGGGATTTGAAGCCGTCGATTCCAGCTCCCGGCTGCCTGACCGGGTGGCGGAGACGGGCGAGGTGCTGGAGGCGATCGCGCAGCTCCCCGAGGACTTTCGCCTGGCGATCGTCGCGATCGACATTGTCGGCCTCACCTACGCGGAAGCTGCGAGGGCGCTTGATGCGCGCGAGGCGACGATCACCAGCCGGTTGTACCGTGCACGTCAGCGGATCGCGACCCAGTTCGCCGACGGACCAACGTCTGAGTCGGCCGCGATTTCTCGTCGCGATCGGAAGGATCAGGCCCAAACGGAGTCTGAGTGAGTAAACGCCATGAACGACTCGCAGCCCACAGACGCTGATCTGACCCGCCTGGCGGATGGTTCGCTGCCCGACGCGCAGGCCGCTGATCTGCGTGCCCGGGTCAGCAGCTCGCCCGAGCTGCGGGCCCGCCTGCGTGAGCAGCAGCACGCCGTCGCGCTGACCCAGGCGACCGCGCAGATCGTCGCGCCGGCCTCCGTTCACGCCGCAGTGCGTGAGCAGATCGCGGCTCGTTCACCCCGGGCGAGAAGCAGATCCCCTCGCCTGGTGTGGCGGCCGCGGGTGGTCGCGCCGTTCGCCGCGGGAGCGCTGGCGGCGGCGGTCCTGGTCATCGTGCTTCTCTCCGGAGGCTCACGGTCGCCGACCGTGGCCGGCACGGCTCGGCTGGCGCTCGCCACGCCGACCCGCAGCGCCCCAAGCGTGGACCCCTCCGACGCCGATCTGCTCAGTCTGCGGGTCGATTCGATCGCGTTTCCCGCCTATGAGAGTCGTAGCAACTGGCGGGCAACCGGAGCACGCACTGACCTGGTCGATGCCCGGCGCGTGCAGACCGTCTTCTATGACTTCGCCGGTCACCGGGTCGGCTACTCCATCGTTCCCGGCGCGGCGCTTCGCGTCCCGGCGGGCGACCAGAACACGATCAACGGCGTGCGCTATGTCACCAGCAGCAGCGGATCCGCTGAGCTAGTCACGTGGCGACGTGACGGGCACACCTGCGTCATCGCCGGGCGGCGGGTGAGCGCGCATACGCTGCTGCGGCTGGCCACCGCCACCCACGTCGCCACCTGATCGACGGGAAATCGACCTCCGCCGTAGGTCGGCGGGCGTCGGGGCATGGCTGGTCGCGTCTGGGGGTTCTGAGCGAAGGACGGGCGGTGTCTGTTCGACCCTCAGCCCAGCGTCTCTTACGCAACTCTTCAAGTGCCGGCGGCAGATCGGCGTCCTGGGTGATGAGGCGGTCGATCAACCGTCCTTCAAGATCACGACCGACGGGAGCCCCATGACCGCAATCGCCACACCACCCGAACACATCGAGCAGAACCGACCGACGCCGAGCTCCGATGCACGGCCGCTGTCGTCGGCGCCCCGCGCCACCGTCATCGTGCGCCTGCTGTTCGGGGTCGCCTGGGCGATCGACGCCGTCCTGAAATGGCTCCCCGGCTACCGCCATACCTTCCTCTCCCAGCTCCATAGCGCCGCCGGAGGCCAACCCGCCTTTCTGCATGGATGGTTCACCTTCTGGATCGGTCTGCAGTCCCATGCGCCCGCGGTGTTCGCCGACCTCACCGGGCTCGCCGAGACGTCCCTGGCGCTCGTCCTGATCTTCGGTGTCGCCCGCCGGGCGGGCTACACGATGGGGATCATCTACTCGCTCCTGGTCTGGTCGGTCGGCGAAGGCTTCGGCGGACCCTACGTCTCCGGCTCCACCGACATCGGCGCCGGGATCATCTACGCCCTGCTGTTCGGCGCGCTGCTCGCCTTCGCCCTGCCGGCCAGCCGCGAACGCCTCAGCCTCGACCGCGTCCTGGAGCGCCGTTGGGGATGGTGGAAGCAGCTCGCCGAGCCCCACGCCGCCGACCGCACCTGAACATTCGCGTGGTCACCCCGAGAAGGCCGAGTCCGGCCTTCTCGGGGGCCGCGGGCGCCCACGCTGTGTGCCGATAACCGTGCGGGCCTGGGAAGCTTCTCTCCGTGGGAGCGTCTTGACAGGCAAAGGCCAACAACTGTTAGGAGTTCTAAGTGGTCGCGGCAACAGCTGATCCGCTCATCACCTCTCTGCCTGAGAAGAGCCCCCGATTGGTTCTTGAACAAGTCCACGGCTGATGTCCTCGCCTCGTAAGCGTCACGCCGTGCAGCTGTTCGCGGGACTGCCCGGCCACTATGACCGGGTCGGGGCGATGATGAGTTTCGGCCAGGACCCGCGGTGGCGCCGGGCGCTGGTCGACGCGATTGACCCTCAGCCGGGGATGCGGATCCTCGATGTGGCCACGGGCACCGGGATGGTCGCGTTCGCCGTCGCTGCGCGGGGCGCCGAGGTCACCGGGATCGACCAGAGCGAGGCAATGCTCGATGGTGCTCGGGCGCGGCTGGGCCGTACCCCGGAGCTGACCGGGCGACTGTCGTTCGTGCTCGGGGAGGCTGAGTCATTGCCGTTTGCCGACGGGGAGTTCGACGGGCTGTCGTTCACCTATCTGCTGCGCTATGTCGATGACCCCACAGCCACGATGCGCGAATTGGCCCGGGTACTGACACCAGGCGGCCGGATCGCGATGGTCGAGTTCGGGGTGCCTGACAGTGCGGCGCTTCGCGCGTTGTGGCGAATCCACACCCGGGTCGGGCTACCCCTGCTCGGCCGCGCCGTGTCGGGTGACTGGTATGACGTGGGCCGGTTCCTGGGACCTAACATCGAGCAGTTCCACCGTGCACAGCCCGACCTACCGGCGCTGTGGCGCGACGCCGGGATCAGCCACGCCACGCAGCGCGATCTGAGCTTCGGCGCCGGTATCGTCCTCACGGGAGTCCGAGACGATGACCCCGGTTGACGAACCGGCGGAGCCGCGGCCCGCGTTCTACGCCCTTTCGTCAGGTGGCTGGCGCGATCTGATCACGATCCTGCACCCGTCCTACACCGCGTGGCACCTTAGCTACCTGGCGATCGGAGCCGCGCTGGCACCCACGTTCTCACTCTGGCGCCTGGGCGCCGCGCTCGGCGCCTTCTTCCTCGCGCTCGGGGTCGCCTGCCATGCCCTCGACGAACTGGCGGGGCGCCCGCTGGGGACCCGGCTGTCACGGACCGCTCTCATAGGGCTAGCGGCGCTCGGACTGGGCGGCGCCGTGGTGATCGGGCTCGCCGGCGCAGTGATCGTGTCACCGTGGCTCATCGCGCTCGTGGCATCCGGAACGTTCCTCGCCCTGGCATACAACCTGGAGCTGTTCGGAGGACGCTTTCACACCGACCCGTGGTTCGCCGTGGCCTGGGGCGGTTTCCCGGCGTTCACCGGCTGATTCGTGGAAGCGCTGGACATACGGACCGAGGCCCTGCTGGTCGCACTCGTCTGCTGCCTAATCAGCGTTGCGCAGCGGCGGCTGTCGACCCCGGTTCGGGAACGGCGCCGGCGGACCATCTCGGTGACCGGCCGCCAGACGCTGCGCGGCGGCGACTCGCGGGCGCTTGATCGCGAACGCCTGCTCGCTCCGCTGGAGGGCGCGCTGTCGGCACTGTGGATGGCGATGGTCGTGCTCGCCGCGGCGCTCGTGGTGGGGCGGCTGTAGGGCTCTCCCGGGATTCCGTGAGCCCACTGCGCGCACGATCGGGAAGGATCATCCCGGCGTGGGGTCTTGTCTGGCATGAACCGCACAAAGGCGCTTGCCGCGTATCGAGCCGTGAGGGGGTTCGGGTGGCCTGGTCGTTTCCCGATCGTCCAGTTTCCGAACAACCCTCTGATCATCGCCTTCGTGGCCGGTCAGGGCGCGATGATGCTGCACGGAGCGGGTCACTATGACGCGCAGACGGTCTCCTATCTGGCGATGACGATCTGGGCATATGCGGAGCTCGCTCACGGGGCCAACTGGTTTCGCCACCTGCTTGGTCTGTACTACCTCGTCTCGACAGGCGTGTATCTTGCGCATGCGCTCGGTCACTGAAACGCGCCGCGAGTAGTGACCGGCGCGTCCGGTCGGGCGCTATGCGACGCCCTCGGTGGGCCGAATTGTTGCGTCGCTTCGGGAAGGATCTCCATTATGCGGCGTCCTTGGTTGCGACGGTCGCGGCAACCCTGCCTGACGGTGGTCGCGTCACACAACCCCATCCAAGGAACCCTCATCATGCGAAAGCTCCTCACCCTCCTAGCCGCCACCGGCGTCCTCGCGCTTGGCGTTGCCCCCAGCGGCGGGGGAAACCGCCCCGCGTAAAAGGCGGGCCCCCACCCCCCCCCCCCCCCCGCCGCCCCCCCCCCCCCCGC
>CAXTTD010000022.1:4753-6569 GCA_964246945.1 uncultured Solirubrobacteraceae bacterium
AAGCGGCACCGCTTCATCGGCGGCCAGCACCAGCAGCAGCGCCGCGGCAGCCACCAGCGCCGCGTCGGCGTCTCCCAGCGCCTCGTCGAACGGCGGCGCGGTCGCGTCGAAGCTGTCGATCTCGGCCGCGTCCTCCGGCGCGCTCATGTTCAGCACCAAGACCTTGAAGGCCAAGGCAGGGACGGTGACGATCACGTTCGTCAACCACTCGCCCGAGGGACACAACCTCACCGTCGTGCACGGCAGCAACGGGGCGACGGTCGGTGCCACGCCGACGTTTGACGGGGGATCCAAGACGCTGACGCTGCACCTCAGCGCCGGCACCTACACGTACTACTGCTCGGTCCCCGGTCACCGCCAGGCCGGGATGCAGGGCACGCTGGCCGTCAGCTGATCGTGCCGGCGGCGGGCACCCGGTCCCGCGGCGACCAGGTGCCCGGTTGATCAATGAACCGCGGCGCAGCCGTGGCGTGCCGCGTGGTTTCAGGCCCCCGCCCGCTCGGCGTCTGGGTCTGCGCGTCAGCGCCCGTGGCCGGTCTTGCCGGCTGCGGCGTGCCCCGCGGTATATACGAAGGCGGCCAGGCCACTGATGTCGCGGCCGAAGATCGCGGGTCGAAGTTCTCGGATACCAACCCCGGGTCGATGTCAGGACATCGTGCGGCGGGGCGTCAGGTGTTGCCACAGGATCGACGGTTGACGGGATCTTGATGAGCGTCTAGATCCCCAGGAGAGGGATGCGTGATCTTCGTGTCAGACCCCGGTATCACTCCCGACTGTGGCGTCCCGCGACGCGTGTTGTGCGCAGCTGCTCATCCGACTCGCGCGATCGGGGTCCTCCTCGCTCCGGCGGGCGGCGGCCGCGGTCGGCGTCGCCGGCTGCTTTCATGGCCGGCTGACTCATGAGGGCTGCGCCCGGGTGAGCTTCGTCGGCCCGTTGTCCCGGCTCAACGAGCTCGGATCGGGCGCGATCACCGCGTGTTCCTGCTCGGCCGTCCGTGGCTGTTCGCGTTGGCCGCGATGGGAATCGACGCCGGCTGGCTGGGTCTCGATCGTCATCTCGCAGTCGACGAGCTTCCTCGGTTTCGCCAACACCGCTACGACGCCCGGGCGACCACGATCGTCATCGCCGAGAGCGCCGCGATGGCGCTCGTCCCGCTCAGCGGCGCGCGGGCCGCCGTTCCGGGATGGGCCCGGAGACGGAGCGATGCCCCGGCGACTCAGGGCTGTGCCGCGACGCTCGTCCTGGCGGGGATGGTGCTCGTCGCGGTCGGCGTCGGCCAGGGCTTTGCGCCCTCGCGGCTGCCGATCACCATGGCGGCCGAGCAACGCGAGATTGCGCCCGTCGACCACGCGGGACCGACCGTGCGCCGCGGCGAGCAGCTGTTCCAGATCGACGGCAGCGTTGCCTGCCACACGCTGGCCGCCGGGGGATCCGACGGACGGCGAGGACCGCGGCTGGACGTCGAGATCCAAGGCGAGCAGCGCCGCAAAACCGGTAGCCACACCCTGTGAAATCATTCGGGGCCTCCCTGGCCCTCCAGGGCTCGCTGTCGGCGGGTCCCGGATGCGCCCCGCGCGGGGGAGACGCGGGCGCCGGGCCCGGGCCGGGGCCCGCCGGGGTGCAGCCGAGTCGCCGCCGGTACCGCCGCCGGGACCTGTCCGGCCCCTCCTGCGATTCGCCAAGTTGTCCGATCGGGCTCTGGTCACCTTGCGCGACTGCGTGGAGGACAGCGGGGAATTTCGCCGCCGGGTGGCCGAGGCGGCCGACCCGGCGACTATGGGGCGGTTGCCCTATGTCTGGTTGACCCGCCCGGAG
>CAXTTD010000022.1:6579-15635 GCA_964246945.1 uncultured Solirubrobacteraceae bacterium
AACCCTGGCGGGGCCCCCCGGGCCCCCCGGGGCGGGGGGGCGGGGGGGCCCGGGTGGCGCCGCTGTTGGGCGCGCGGGCCGCGAAGGACCGGGACGTGCGCCGGCTAAGCCTTCCGCGTGGCGGCGTCGGCGGCGGTGGCCAGCCCGGTGAGCGTGGTGAAGAACGCGGGGCTCTGACCCGCGAACAGGTTGTCAGCCGTGAGGGCCTTGACCGCGGCCATGGCACCCACGCTGGGGTCGCTGGGGCGCACGATCGAGCAGTGCGGCAGTCGGCTGTCGATGAACTCGCACGGGTGCGGGAAGATCCGGTTGGGCGCAAACAGGTTCTGGTCGGGGTGCTTTTTGAGGTTGGGGATCGTGAGGTGGGTGATCGGGTCGGTTACCGGCGCGATCGGGTCCGAGGCAGCATCGCCGGCGTCGTCCTGCCAGGTGGCGAAGTGCTGGTCCTCGGTTCCGGCGATGCTGGCCACGATGCGCAACACCTCGATGTTCGAAACCTTCTCGGACATCGCCGCGTAGAGGCTCGAGCCGCCGCTCTCGATAAACGCGAAGTGGAACGCCGCGGTGCAGGCGATCACCTGCATTCGCTTCTGGGCGGCGCTCTTCGCCGGGGCGGGGACCTTCATCTTCGGCGGCGTCTGCGCGTCGCTGACCGGGACCGCGGGCTGATCGCGGATGGTGATCGCCTGGGGGAAGGTGGCTCCGAGATCGGGGTTGCGCGAACTGCGATACCGCGTGTACCAGCTCGTGTCGACGTGCAGCGACCGCAGCGAGGTCAGACGCTTCCTGGACCCCCCGCCGCTCGCCGGCGTGCCGGCAAGCGTGCGAAACCGGTCGAGGTCGACCGGCTGTGCGCCGCGTGAGCGCAGATAGGCGTTCAGAAACGCGGCGTGGCTCTGCTCATCCTGCGTGTTGAGCGTGATGTAGGTCGGCATGTCCTCATCGATGTTGCTGAGCGCCGCCTGATACGCGGGATTGCCGCCGTCCACCCCGCCGAGGTCGGCGTACTGCTCCCACAGGTCGCTCTCGATCAGCTCCGCGGCGGCAAGAAACCGCAGCACCGCGGCGTCCCCGTGCGAAATCCCGCCGGACTTCGCCGAGGCCTCGCCGGCGAACACCGCGCTCCCCGTGAGTGCGGCGGCGCCGGTCACGCCCAGACCCCGCAGGAAGCTGCGGCGCCCCAGACCCCCCGGCTTATCGATCGATGCGTCCGTGCTGCCATGAATGAGTGAGGACATTCGTCTGCCTTCCTTGCGAGGGATGATCCTCGCGACACCGGAGCACTCCGGGGCCCTTGGCGGTTGAGCCGGCCGCTGTCGCGACCGGATACCTGTAAAGACACCGGCCGGCCCGGTTCCTTCCCCACTGAAACGCCCACCACGTCCCGTTGTCTGCGACGACGAAGAACACCCCCGCCGCGCGCCTGATCACCGTTCGCGCCGGGTTTCGTGACGGCGACGCGATCGCAGCGCTGATTGTCGCCGGGTTCATCTTCACTGCCGCGGGCCGACTCATCTTCGAGAACGCACAGGCCCTGATGGATACCGCGCCCGAGAACGCCCGCTCCGTCGCCCGGGACGCGATCCTCACCCTCAGCCCCGAGGTCGAACTTGACCGCCTCCGTCTCCGTGAGTCTGGGGGTCGATATTTCGCCGACGTCGTGGTCGCTATTCCGCCCGGCCGCGCGGTGATCGAAGGACACGCCCCCGCAGACCATGTCGAGCACGCGATCGAGCAGGCGCTCCCCAACAGCGACGTCGTCGTCCACGTCGAACCCCAGCACCGCGGACTGACCCTTCGCGATCAGGTCCTCGCGATCGCACTCGGCGAATCGGCCGTCAGCGAAGCCAACGACATCACCATTTTCGAGCACGGCGATCAACACAGCGTCTCCCTGCACCTCAAGCTCTCCGCCGAAAGCTCCCTCGCCACCGCCCACGAGATCGCCGAGCGCGTAGAGAGAGCAGTCGGTACCTTGCCAACCGTCAGCGACGTTCGCACCCACCTCGAACCGCTCGAGCAACCCATTGCCGCTGATCCCTCGCCCGGCAACAACCCGCGTGCCCTTGAGACCATCAAGACGGTCGTCCAACGGTACGCACACACCCCCGCTCGCGAACTGCGCCTCCTCCCCACCCAGGACGGCGACGTTCTCTTCATCACCGTCTCCGTTGGCTCGACCGCCTCGCTCCCCTACGCCCACCAGCTCGCGAGCAAGCTCGAAGAAGTACTCCGCGAGGTGCTCCCCTCAATTGCCGACGTCGTCGTCCACACCGAACCGTGACCCCGCAAAGTGATGCGCCCAACCCGCCGGACCCGACAGACACCCAAACGGTGAGGGGGAGGGTCATCGTCCAACCTGGGGCCGGCGTGCGCGTCACCGAGGGCATCACCCAACCAATGAGCCAAGAGTGCCGCCTTCACGAGAAAGCGCGCCTGCTGGGTAGTTCTGCTTCTTTCGGACGTCTATCAGGAGCAGCAGTGGGGCGATCCCCGAGTGCGGGAGATCGACGCATCGCAGGCGCTGACGGGCTGAGTCAGCGTTGTCGCGCGTGGGCGAGAACGCGACCGGACTGGTAGCGCCGGGTGGTAGCGCCGGTCAGAATTCGCCGCTCCCATACACCCCGAACACGCAGAAGGCCCCGCATTGCGGAGCCTTCTGATCAAGCGGCTGAAGAGACTCGAACTCTCGACCTTCTGCATGGCAAGCAGACGCTCTAGCCAACTGAGCTACAGCCGCGAGGACGGCGGAGTATATCCGGCGCGTCCGGCGGCGCAGAGGCGACGACCGGAGTCGAACCGGTGTAGACGGCTTTGCAGGCCGCTGCGTAGCCACTCCGCCACGTCGCCGAGATCTCCGAAGGGTAGCGGCGCGCGCGTCAGGCGGCACGGAGCCGAAGCCACGAACCGAAGGGGTCGCGGACGCCCAGGGCGCCGTCCGGCTCGGGCCAGGTGGCCACTCCGCCGTCACTGAGTCGCCCAGCGACGCGCACGAGCTCGTCGGAGTCGGCCACCACCACCTCGAAGTGGCGCAGCCCGAGCGATCCCGGGGCCGGGGGTCGCGCGCCCGCGCTGTTCCAGGTGTTGAGACCGACGTGGTGGTGGTAGCCGCCGGCGGAGGTGAACAGCGCCCCGGGGTAGGCGCGGAGCGTGGGGTCGAAGCCGAGCAGGTCGCAGTAGAACCTCTCCGCGCGCGGGATGTCGGAGACCTGCAGGTGCACGTGCCCCATCCGGGTCCCGGCGGGCGGGTCCGGCGTCGGGTCGGCCTCGGGATCGACCTCGCCCAGCAGGTCGTCGAGATCGAGGCGGAGCGTTGCCATCCGCAGCTCGCCCGCCTCGCCGCGCGGCCACTGCTCGGCGGGTCGGTCGCGGTAGAGCTCGATGCCGTTGCCGTCCGGGTCGGTGAGGTACAGGGCCTCGCTCACCAGGTGATCCGAGGCGCCGCTGAGCGGCCAACGCGCCCGGGCGAGACGCACGAGCGCACCGGCGAGTGCGGGCCGGCTCGGGAAGAGGATCGCGAGGTGAAACAGACCGGGGGCGTGGGGATCCCGGGCCGGCGCGACGGGGTCGCCGTAGAGGGTGACGAGCGACGCCGCGCCAGTGCTGGCGAAGAGCGTGAGCGCTCCGTCGGGAGCTTCGTCGGCGTGCAGCCCGAGGACACCCTCGTAGAACGCGCGGGCGCGGGCGAGGTCAGAGACAGTGAGCGACACCGCACCGAGCGACGTGGTGGGGGAGAGGCGCGCCGGATCCGAGGCGGCGGTGGAGATCCCGGACATCTCTGACATCTCCGACCTACTCGACGCTGCAGGCGCCATCGGGCTGGGCTCCGGGAAGCCGGCGCAGGAGCTCGGCGAGCGAGCGCAGCTCCTCGGCATTGAATCGCTCGACGAACAACCGGTTCACGCCTTCGACGTGGGTGACGCCGGCTTGGCGGAGCTTCACGTGACCGGCGTCGGTGAGCTGCGCGTAGGAGACCCGCGCGTCCGCGCGGCACGCCACCCGCTTGATCAGGCCCGTGGCCACGAGGCCGTCGACGAGCCGGGTGATGCCCGAGCGGGTGAGCATCGTGCGCTGCGCGAGCGCGGACATCGGCAGTTGGCGGTCCTCGGCCTGCGCGAGGTAGAGCATCACCTCGTAGTCGCGCGTGGTGAGGCCGTGCTCGGCAGCGAGCTCGGAGTCGAGCGCCCGGACGATCGACGCGTGGCTCTGCAGGTAGCTGCGCCACGCCTCCAGTGCCGCGCCGTCCAGCCGCCCCTCGACCGTCGTGTTCATCGCGAGAATTGTAGTTGACTCATCAACGGTTCTCGCCGGCGGCGGTGCCCGGATAAGCTTCGGTTCGCGATGGCCACGCAGGAGATCGCACCCGGCCTCTGGCACTGGACCGCCCGTCATCCGCATCTCCACCGGCCGGTGAGCTCGTACTACCTGCTCGAGGAGCGGGTGCTCATCGACCCGCTCGTGCCGCCCCGCGGCGAGCGCTGGTTCCGCGAGCACGACACGATCCCTGAGCACGTGGTGCTCACCTCGCGCCATCACGATCGTCACTCCTGGCGGCTGCGCGAGTCGTTCGGCTGCGAGGTGCACTGCGTGCAGAGCGGCATCCACGAGCTCGCCGGGCGCGGTCCGGTGAGTCCGTTCGCGTTCGGCGACACCCTGCCCGGCGGGATCATCGCCCACGAGGTGGGGGAGATCTCTCCCGACGAGACCGCCCTGTTCATCCCCGCCCATCGAGCGCTGTCGGTCGCCGACGGCGTGGTGCGCTTGTCCGGCCTGGAGCTCGAGTTCGTCCCCGACGCACTCATGGACGGTCCCGACCACGTGAAGTCCGGGCTGCTCTACCGCTACCGGACCCTGCTCGAGCTCGACTTCGAGCATCTGCTGCTCGCTCACGGCAGTCCTCTCGTCGGCACGGGCAAGGTCGCGCTCACCGATTTCGTGCGCGGATGACTCGGTTCCGGCGACGCCTCCGGCTCCCGCGCGCGAGCGTCGCGCTCGCGTTGCTCCCCGCGGCTGCGTGTCCGCTCGCCGCCTGCGGCAGCTCGCATCCGGCCTCGGCGCCGGCCAACACGGTGCCCACGAGCTCGCCACACAGCCTGAGCGTGACGCCGGCGCATCCGGGGACCCGTGCCGAGGTCGCGTTCGGGTTCACCGCGCGGATGCGCAGTGGCATTCAGGGTCGCGAGGTGATCACTGACAGCCTCAGCGTCACCGGGACCGGCGCGCGCGGCTGCGTGGCTGTCCGCGAGGTGGCTGCGCCGGCGGTGGCCAAGGGCGCGCGGGCAACGGTGCGGCTCGGCCCGCCGCAGCTCGGCGGACCGTGGTGCCCGGGCCGCTACTCTGCGCGCGTGATCGAGCTCGCGCGCGCCCACTGCACCGGCAGCACGCCGTGTCCGCAGTACATCCGAGAGGTCGCGGTCATCGCGCGCGGGACGTTCGACGTCGCACGCGGGTGAACGCGGAGATCGGGGGCTATCCGCTGTGGAACCTTGATTTGCTGTCAACTGCGTCAGTGCGTGACGAACTGATCGATAGCGCACACCCATAGCCGCTCGCCGGCCGCTGACGCGTTGGCGTGATCGCGCCAGCGCCTTCGCGATCGTGTGCCTGCGGCTCGGCGAGGAGCATCCCGGCGCGGTCGAACTCACCAACGCCGTCGAGACGCGACGTTGTATGCCTACGCCGCCGCGAGCGCCTCTGTGAGTCGCGCCAGAACGAGAGTCACAGAGGCGCCGGATGATTAGTCGCTTGACGGGAGACCCAGCAACTTGTCGGCCTCGGCGCCGAGCACGTCACCGGCTTTGATCGTCTTGACGGCCTTGGCGACCTCCGTCTTGGCCGTGGAGTTCTTGCCCGCGACGAGGTCCTTGACGCCGGTCTCCAGCTGACCGATCCCGGTCGCTTCCTCTCGCGCGCCCTTGACCCATTCGGACTGGGCCTGCTTCTGCGTGGAGGTCGTCGCCGACGCGCCAGATACAGCGGTCGCGGCATGCTTGACCGTGGTCTCGAGCGCCGCAAACTTGGAAATCAGCGCTTTGGCCTGAGCAGGGGTCTTGGCATCGAAATGCCGCAACTGCTGGTAGGCCGGCGAGCGCTTGATCGCTTTGTCTTGGGCCTTGATCGCCGCCGCCACGCTCATCGAGCTCGCCTGAGCGTCCATAGGAACCCCGACGCCCACCGCACACACCAGCCCAGCTGCTGCCAGGTACGTCTTGACACGCAACATGCTCTCTCCAGTCTTGACATTGAGCCCGCACAGCGTTCGGCGTCAGGGTCCGATCCGGGTGCGCGACGGCGATGGTCGATGACCATCCGGGCGAGCGGTACCCACATCTACGAGCGAGCAACCCCGCCCCCGCGCGCGTGCGCCACCGGCGCGGCTCCCCCGGTCGTGGGATTGAGTCGAAGGGGCGGGCGGATTCAGCGCCCCGCGTATCGCACTCTCATCACTGAGCCGACGTGCCGGCAGCCTGCGGTGCGGGGTTCAGCTTTCGGGGCCTGGGAGCACCTTGACTCCGAGGGTTTCATCCGCGCCCCCCACCAACTCATCGACGTGGGTCTCCACATTCGTGGCGGCCTGCAACTCCCGGAAGCCCGTGGTCTTGTGGCCGGACAGGATCGAGATCACTCCGGCGGCGTACTGCTCAGCATGGGTATCCAGGCTCTCGTTGAACCTCAAGATGACGGTGTTCTTACCTCCCAACGTGCTGACGCCATCGATGGCCTTCACGAGTGGAGTCGTCGGAGCAGCGAGGGCGGGAGGGCACCGGCGCCCGCGGCGAGAAGCGTGATCAACAACCGCGAAGCGGCGAGACAAGGGAGGCATTCGAAGTCCTGGGAAAGATCGGGGACGCTGATGAGACCGCGACCGATCCTGGCCTGCGGGGTACGAGAAGCGCTCGTAACGAGATGTCCCGACGCGGAGGAGCGTTGCGCGGGCGGCGTCGAGACTGTCAGCAGCGGACCAAGATGTGCGGCGCGATGTCCGGTGACACTCGTCTCGTGCTGAGCCGGATCAGCAGGGTTCGTCGTCGAACGGCCGTATCGTCGCCGCACCGGGTGTGGTGCTCGTTGGTGCCGCTCTCGGCCGGCCCGCCGGCGGAGCAGTCCCCGCAGACGACCGGGCGTTCGTGAGCTCAGCGTCGTGTCGCTCTGGGTCTGCTCATGATCGGTAAGTGCCGAATCTATGGAACATTGAGGGCGGGCGTGCAACGTTTGGGAGGCTCGCGACATATCCGTTATGTGACCGACGAAAGCGCGGGTCGGGCAATGATTCTCGGGAGGAGCGCCTGCTGTTGCCGCGACGCACCGATCGGATGACCGCGGAGGCGTCGTTTCGCGCGTTGTTCGACGAGCACTACCGCGCGATCGCACGGTATTTCCTCGCGCGTGGGCACCGCGCGGCTGATGCCGACGATCTCGTTGCCGCCACCTTCGAGGTCGCCTGGCGTCAGCTGGACGCAGTCCCGAGCGGCGATGAGGCGGTCCCGTGGCTGTTCGCGGTCGCGCACAACCATTCACGCAACGCGAGGCGCAAGACGCAGCGAGAAACGGCGTTCATCAACGATCTCGCCCCGACGGTGCCGACCTCGGACGACATGGCGATCGAAGGCCGCGAGCAGTTCGCCGAGACGATGCACGCGCTCGGGCAGCTGGGGCAGCTGGACCGCGACCTCATCCTCCTCGTCACCTGGGACGAGCTGACGCCCAGCCATGCCGGGGCCGTACTCGGGCTGCGTCCGAACACCGCTCGGTCGCGACTGCACCGGGCCCGCCAGCGACTCGCTGCCCTGCTCGAGGCAGCCTCACCCACGGGCCACGAGGACGCAAGTTGTCGACCTTCGAGAGGAGGGACCACATGACGCCTGAAGAACGCTTCCCCGACGATGCCGTTCTTCGCCGCGTCGCCGCCGCACGCCCCGCGATCCGGGAGGAGGACCTGTCCCCGACCAGCGACCGCGCCGCCGCGATCGCCGACCGGGTGCTCCGCGCCCACCGTCCGACCGACGCGACACCCCCGCGCACGAGGACGGGCTGGTCTCTGCGCACCCACCGCCGACCTGTCGTGTTCGGCGCGCTCGGCCTCGCGGCCGCGTGCGTCGCATTGCTCATCACCACGGTCCTTCCTGGATCACGGGTCACCCATGGCCGCGTGACGGCTGACCTCATCAACATCCGCCTCGTCCCGGCCCCACATTCGGAATCCGCGATGCCGTTGGGACGCTACATCCTGCGCACTCCGCTTGGCGCAGCAATCAGCCGGGGGTATCAGGCCACCCAGCAGAACGTTCAGACGGGCAACGCCGCGCAGAACCGCATCGCCATCACGCACCTCACGAGCAACCAGAAAGCCTGCGAGCAAGCGGCAACGGTGGTCACACGGGTTCACGCACGACCCGGGCAACGGGTATTCCAGCGCTACTGGGTCGAGGGGGTCCGTCTGCAGGCCACCGTCGACCGAGAGCTGATCGCCGCGCTGCGCGCCGCCGACTCCGGCCACAACAACGCCCTCGCCAAACGAGAGCTGAACGCGGCACTCAACTCAAACAACCGCGTCGACGCTTTCACCGCCTATGCCGAGAACGCGCTCAGAGCGCCCGGCTCTCCAGGACCGATCCCTCGCTGACGGAGGTCTTCTCCGGCGCGGACGTGGTGGTGGCCGCGCTCGCCCCGCGGGCCGCTCGCCGGACCCTTCCGCGACGTGAACCGCACGATCGCGCGCCTCGCCGACACCGAGAACGCACGGCTGTTCGTTGTCGGCGGTTACTTGTCGCTGCGCCCGGCCGTCGGGGCCCCGCGCTTCATGGAGGACCTGAGCCACGCTCCCGCCGAGGTCCACGATGAGATCCTCGCCGGGGCGGCGCTCACCATCGAGGACCTCCCCGCCACTCCGGAGACCCTCAACTGGGTGTTCGTGAGCCCGGCGCTGGCGTTCGGCGCGTTCGCACCGGGGGAACGGCTGGATGAATACCGGCTCGGGGCCGACGTCGCCGTCGCCCCCGAGGCCGGCGGAGCGCTCTCCGCGACGGACTACGCGACGGGGTTCGTCGACCTCCTCG
>CAXTTD010000022.1:15645-17653 GCA_964246945.1 uncultured Solirubrobacteraceae bacterium
CCACCACCGCGGCCCGCCCGGCCACTCCGGCGACCCTCAAGGGGGGGGGCGGGCGCCCGGCGCTGGCGTGCGGCGCGTGCGCGCCGGGGGACCGGCTGGGTCGATACCGGCTCGGGGATACGTCGCCGTCGAACCCAAGGATCTCGAGTCCCGACTGCGCAATCGGACTCGCGACGCGAGTGGACGATGCTGGGCTCGAACCAGCGACCTCCGCCTTGTCGAGGCGGAAAGACGCGGTCACGGCTCGACAGGCAAGGTCACGAAAAGCCTCTGTAAGCAGGAGATTCTGAAGCTCGGCCTGACCTGCGGTTGCGGCGTGAACCGACTCGTTTCGAGCCCGGGGGACGCTCTGAGGACGCACGGCGCTCAGCAGCCGGCTGCGCGATCCAGCGCGCGGCAGACCTCGGCCAACCCCTGTGAGCCGAGCGTGGCGACGAGATCGCCGAGGTAGGTCTTCGGGAACGACGCGACGTGATCCGCGTTCAGACGCACGCCCCAGGCATCCCGTCCTCCGCACGAGCTCGACCTCGGTCGCCAGCCCGCGGATGCTGGTCGTCGCGAGAACCACGAATACCTCGTTCAGCCGGTCGATCGCCTCATCTCGCGGCACACCAAGGCGGGCCGTCGGGGCCGATCTGGATGCCGAGCCCAGTGGACCTCGCCGCGCTTTACCAGGCCTCGTGCTCCGTCGTCCGGGACTCCTTGGCCGGCCGCCCGCATCGTCTCGGCCACGCTGACCTCATGCAGCTGTGGGAGGTCGCCCCAGCCGTCGACGGTTCCGTCGCGCTCAGCCGCGCGGAGAGCACGTTCGGTCTGCTCCTCGCTCCACCGCCATCCCATCGGGCAACGCCTGCGCGGCCCGCACGTAGCGAAGTGCCTGCCGCGCCGACAGCAAGTACTCCTGCTCCAGCGCCTTGCGCACCGCCGCCGGCGCAGTCCCCGCCGCCAACACCTCGGCCGCCCGGTTGACCCGGCCCGCGAACTCCTCGCCTCTCGCCCGTCGCTCGGCCATACGCCGTTCTATTACCACCCCTCACGGCCGATCCCTTCCCGACACCAGCCGCAACGAACGATCGAACTCGAACCGACCCATTACATACAGTTCGTCATGGCGGTTCCTCCTGTCCTCTCGGACTTGGCTTGGTCGCCCCGAACGCTCCCAGCCGGAGCGGACAAGGGCGGGAGGGACCGCCAATCAAAGTTCTACGAGCTTTCGGGCAACCTCTCCTTGAGCCGGCCGGCGCGCAGCGGCACTCCGCGCGCGTGGCCGCTGGCTCAGAGAAGAAGCCAGCCAGTCGGCGACGCTTTCGCTTGGAGGATCTGAGTTGGTCTGGTGGTTCGCGGGAGTGGTTTACGCGTCGTGGCCGGGCTCGAGGATCTTGACCTGGTCAAAGGCGAGGTTGTCGCGGCCGTCGCCGTCGCTGTTGGCTGCGATGGGCTCCAACAGGAAGGCGGCGTGGTCTCCGAGCGGCTGCCGGTTGAGGATCTGACCCACGAACCAGCGGGGGCATTCCTCGAGGATTGGCAGCTCTCGCGGCCCGGGATGCCAGCGACAGCGCGAGAACTTGTCGATGCTGTCCCCGGGCGGGGCGACCTTCCTCGACGCGGATCCTCGCCAGCTCATCGTCTCGCACCGGAACCCCATAGCGTTCAATACGCAGCGTGCCCGTCCCGGCCATGACCGTTAGGTGCTTGTTGCGCGAGGCTGGGGCGGCGGTGGGTGTTGGGCTGTGTGGCGGCGTCTTGGCGTAGCGGATAAACAGGTGGCCTTCGTGCTCAAGGATCCAGACCAATAAGCAACAGCTCGACCTCCGCGGACGATCATCATCGACGATAGAACCAGCCTCACGCACACGCTCGCTCCCGCTTGTCGCCGACTCGGGCCTGAGCACCGTCGCTGCTGCTCTCGCCGCCCACAGTTCCGGACGGAAAGTCCGGCCAGACGCCTCATCGTTCGTGATTGCGGCAGTCTGGCGTCCCCGCCCGCCGTCTCAACGCGGCCAAGCCG
>CAXTTD010000023.1:0-17545 GCA_964246945.1 uncultured Solirubrobacteraceae bacterium
AGCTGTTGCGCCGAGTGCTCCAGGAGGGCTCGGTCGCCCTCGCCGAACCGGTCGACGGCGAGGCGGCGCGCTCGCTGTGCGCCGACGGGCTGCTCGCGCTCGACGGTGGACGGCTGCTCGCGCCCGAGTGAGGGCTCGGGGGCGGGATCGTGCGGTCGTCTTCGACACCGCAGAGCGTGCCCGGGCTGAGCTGTGTCGAGGTCGCTCAGGCCCTGAGAGAGATCGACACAGCCGAGCGGATGGACCGGGTGCGGTGTCGAAAACACCCACCAGCGGGGCCGAGCGGGCGCTCAGGCGACGGCCGCGCCGAAGCGCTCCCGTACGCGCGGCAGCACCTCGGCGCAGAACTGGGTGAGAAATCGCTCCTGGTCATGGCCGGGGGCATGGAAGACCAGGTGCTCGAAGCCGACCTCAACGTAGGGCGCGATCTTGTCGACCACCTCGTCGGGATCGTCGGAGACGATGAACCGCGAGGGGGCACGATCGAGGATCTTGTCGGCGGCCGCCTCCATCTCGGTGGGGTCGTCGATCCCCGACTTCTCCTCGGGGGTGAGCGCCAGCGGGGCCCAGAACGCGCACGCCTCGCGCGCATACTCGAGGTCGTGATCGTAGGAGACCTTGATCTCCATGAAGCGGTCGATCTCCGCAGGATCTCGGTCGGCGGCCTGCGCACCCTCCGCCACCTTCTCCAGCAGGTCGCGGTAGAGCTGCGGGTCCTTGCCCGAGGTGGCGATGAAGCCGTCACCGACCCGGCCGGCGAGCTTGGCCGCCAGCGGCCCGGACGCCGCCACGTAGATGGGGATCGGATCCTCGGGCCGGTCATAGATGGTCGCCCGGTCGGTGCGGTAGTACTCGCCCTCGTAGCTCACCCGTTCCTCGCTCCACAGCTGCCGGATGAGCGTGATCGCCTCGCGCAGCATCATCCGCCGCTGCTTGGCGCCCGGCCACTCGGCGGCCGTGGCCGGCGTCTCATTGAGCGCCTCCCCGGTACCCACGCCGAGGAAGATCCGGCCCGGGTTCAAGCAGGCGAGCGTCGCGAAGTTCTGGGCGATGATCGAGGGGTGGTAGCGCAGCGTGGGCGTGAGCACGCTCGTGCCCAGCATCGCCTGCGAGGTGCGCTCGCCGAGCGCCCCCAGCCACGGGAGCACCGCCGGAGTGTGCCCTCCCTGGTGACGCCACGGCTGGAAGTGGTCGGAGATCGCGATCGTCGACAGGCCGAGCTCCTCGGCAAGGATCGAGTATCCGATGAGTTTCCGCGGCGCGAACTGCTCCGCCGAGGCCTTGTATCCGTAGCGCATCGTCATCTCCCGATCAGTGATTCACCGTCTGGGCCTCCGGCAAACCGAGGACCCAGCTCAGAACATCTGATTCTGCCCTCGGAACACCTCGCTCACCGACTCATCGGTGAAGATGCGACGGATCGAGTCGGTGAGGAGCCGCGCGCAGCTCAGGACGTGGATCAGGTCCGGAGCGCCGGGGCGCAGCGGCACGGTATCGGTGACGACGATCTGCTCAAACGGCGAGGCGGCGAGGTGTGCGTAGGCGGCGCCGCTGAACAGGCCGTGGGTGGCGGCGGCGAACACCCGCGAGGCGCCGGCGGACATCACCGCCTCGCCGGCCGCGCACAGCGTGCCGGCGGTGTCGATGATGTCGTCGACGATGATCGCGGTCTTGCCGGCCACATCGCCGATCACGTAGCCGATCTCGGCGACCTGCTGGCGGGGGCGCTCCTTATCGAGGATCGCGAGATCTGCCCCGATCTCCTCGGCGAACTTCTTGTTGAGCTTCACCCGGCCTGCGTCCGGGGCGACGACCACGACGTCCTCACCGAGCTCCAGCCCGCTGAAGTAGTTGGTGAGCAGCATCAGCGCCGTCATGTGATCGACCGGCACCTTGAAGAACCCCTGCAGCTGCCCGGCGTGCAGGTCCATCGTGAGCACCCGGTCCGCCCCTGCGGACTCGAGCGTGCGCGCGATCAGCCGCGCCGAGATCGGCTCGCGCGGCGCGCTCTTCTTGTCCTGGCGCGAGTACCCGTACCACGGGGTCACCGCGACCACTCGGTGCGCACTGGCGCCGACCGCGGCGTCGATCATGAGCAGCAGCTCCAGCAGCGCGTCGTTGGCGCTCACCCCGGTCTCGGGATTGGCGCACATCGGCTGCACCAGATACACGTCAGCGCCCCGGACCGACTCCTGAATCCGGCAGTACACCTCGCCGTTGGAGAACGTCTTCAGCGTGATCGGCGAGACTTCAACGCCGAGCTGGGCCGCGATCGCCGCCACCAGTGCGGGGTTGGCACGGCCGCCGAACAGCATCAGCCGCTTCTCGCTGTTCGCCTCCAGCCGCGTCGCATGAGGCGACGCGGGCATGCGGATCGACGTCGTCATCGGGGCGTTCGCAGGTCGCTTGGGTCGAGCAGCCCCCGCGCCAGACGGTAGGCGCCCCGCAGGTCCTGGCCCTCGTAGTGGCGGGCGGCGATCGCGCGCAGCGCCGGCGAGCCGTTGACCGCGACCGAATGGGTCAGGCGTTCGAACAGCGGAATGTCGGAGGCGGAATCCCCGTAGGCCACGCAGTCGTCGGGACCGAGGCCGTAGCGGTCCATCAGCGTCTTCGCGACCGTCACCTTCCCCGCCGGGGTCATCACGAGCGCCGGGTCGGGCACCTCGGCGGCGCGAACCCCGGCGCCGTGCGCGGAACCGACCCCCCAGTCGAGCAGACGGTCGGCGAAGAACTGGGGCGAGAGGGTGATCACGGCACTGTGCTCGCCGCGGGCGGCGATCTCCGACCACACGTCCGCGATGCCCTCGAGCCAGCCCGATGCCGCGAACACCGCGTCGACGTCGGCGTCGGTGAGCCCCTCCCACAGCGGCAGGCACAGCTCGTAGAACTCGACGTGTCCGACCCCGCCGACACTCCACCGGGCCTCGATCTCGTTGACCGCGTCGATCGCTCCGACGTGGCGGGAGATGTCGAGACACGCGGAGCCGCGCAGCAGCGTTCCGTCCATGTCGAAGAGGTGGAGCCTGGTCATGGTTGGGGCCCGCCGTGGCCCAGGCCCCCCGCGGGTGAGGGGGACCGGGCGCACGACGCCGGGGGACCGCTAGGCCGCGACCGCCGGCGCGTCGGCTCGCCGGACCTCGCGCATCGGCTCCACGAGACTTGCGTACCAGTGCTCGGGGTATTCGCGTTCGGAGCGCTCGATGAGCTCGGCGAAGTCCCACTTCCGCAGCAGCTGGCCGTTGCGGAACACCGGCGCAAGGACGTTCTCCTCGGGCGGGATCGAGCCCCGTGGGACGGTCGTGAACTCGCCGTCTGCGTACCGCAGCGCCAGGCGACCCTTCTTGGAGTGCTTCATCGTGTCGTAGGTCGGTGCCTTGCCGACATCGCGCCATTCGCCGTTCACGCACACCGCGTTGGCCTTCATGCCGAACTCCATGGTGTCGCGATTGCAGTGCTGCAGCAGGCCGCCGCCCATGCCGAACACGGCGTTCTCGCAGGCGAGACCGCGCCGCTCCATCTCCATGAACACCTCGGGCAGCGTGTAGCGGTTGACGCCGTCGCCCTGAACGGTGCGCACGAACGGAGGCAGGACCCTGAACCCCTTGGAGTTCGTGTCGTAGCCGAAGGCGTCCATCAGCCACTCGGTCGTGTCGGCGGTCACCTGCACGACATCGCCGGAGTCCGGCCGCACCCCAACAAGGCCGGGGAAGTTCTGAACCATCTCCTTGAGCTCGCCGCCGATGATGTTCTTGACCGCGTTCTCGTGGTCGTAGCTGTCGGTGAGCAGCAGCGCGCAGCCGCTCGGAGCCATCAGCTCGAGCATGTTGCGCATCGCGTCAGCCTCGCCGTCGCGCCCCCAGGCGACGAACCCGGCGTGCTCGGAGTTCGGACCCGAGTTCGACGGATCAACCGCGTTGTAGTAATGCTTTGCCGCCTCGATCCCCGGGACGGTGTCGGACTGGCTGAAGTTGACGAGGTGGGCGAGTCCGCCGAGCGCCGCGGACTCCATCGAGGAGACGCCGCGCGCGCCGTAGTCGTGCAGGGTGTGGCGCACCAGCTGGGGATTGTCGGAGGTGCGGGCGAACGCCTCCTTGATCTGCTGCTTGGCGAGCCACGAGATGGTTCCGATCGTCGTCGGATACCAGACGGCCCGCAGCAGCGCGGTCTCGAAGAAGCTCGTCGCCCACCAGTACTTCGGATCGGTGTTGATCACCTGGACGAGCACGTTCTTGACCGGCAGCACCGTGCCCTCGGGTACCGCCTCGATCTCGACCGGCAGGTAGCCGCCGTGGTCGTTGAGGATGCCCATCCAGTTCTCGCGGTTGAAATGCATCCCCTGCTCACGCTCGGTGAACTCGGCCTCGTCGATGTCCTCGAGCGTGATCGGATGCATCAGGTACTCGCGGATGAACGCCTGCAGCCCCACGAACATCGACACCGGGAACTCGCCGCCACGCGCCTCGATGTAGCTGGAGACGTACTCGGTCCCCCTTGGATACAGCGGGTAGTGGCAGTGCTTGTAGTTGTCGGTGTTGATGATGATGTTGCGGAAGTGCCTGTCTTTCATCCTCAGTCCTTCATGTGGTTGGAACGTTTCTAGTGTGACTCCGGTGGGTGCGCTCATCGGCGCTCTGCGGATCGGTCGCCACCGCCGGCGTCCGCGCGACGGTCCCTGATGACAGCCAGCGGAAGGAATCGTGCGGGTAAAGGCTCGCGTTCCTTGCGCTTCTCGATTGGTCGGGCGTTGCCGGTGCGGTCGCCCCTCGTTCTCTCCACCTACCTCCGCGACGGGTTGGCCTCCATCAGCGAAGTGCCGAGATAATAACGTTTCTACCGATGATCCGTCAAGGTGCGGCGCGTGCGCCGGACCCCGCCCCCCGGCGCAGCGCGTCGAGGATCACCTCGCGTACCGGCATCCCCGCGCGCGCTCCGACCGCGGCGACCGAGAGCGACGCCGCGGCGCTTGCCGCCCGGGCGGCCGGCTCGCTCGGCGCGCCCCCGGCGCGCCCGCGCAGGCCCACGGGTTCCGTGCGCTCGTGCCCACCGGGGGCGTCCGGCTGCCCCACGGCGCCCGGGAGCTCGGCGCGCTGCCCGCCTCCACGCCGCTGCGGCTCACGGTCGCGCTGAAGCCCCGCGATCCCGCCGCCCTGTCCGCCTACGCGAGCGCCGTCTCCACCCCCGGCTCCGCGGAGTACCACCGCTACCTCAGCGTCGCCGGCTTCGCCCACCGCTTCGCGCCCACGGCGGCCGAGCGCCGGCTGGTGACCGCCCGGTTGCGCGCCGATGGCCTCCGGGTCGGCGCGAGCAGCCCCAACGGCCTGTCGATCATGGTCCGCGGCTCGGCGGGGGTCACGCAGACCGCGTTCTCCACCGCGATCGCCCGGTATGCCGTCCCGGGTCGCGGCACCGTGCAGGTCCCGGCCCGCGCGCCGCGCCTGCACGGACGGGCCGGCGCGCTCGTGCAGGCGGTCGTCGGCCTCGACACGATCGCGCCGAGCGGCGCGGTCCGGATGCGCGGCGCCGCCCGCCGGCCCGGCGGCGATCTCGTCGCCGATGCCGTCGGGCACAGCTCCGCGGGTCCGGTGCCGTGCGCGGCGGCGAAGGCCGAAGCGGCGAGTCAGGGCGGTTTCACCCCCGACCAGATCGCCGCTCGCTACGGCCTCTCGAACTACTACGCCGCGGGTGACGAGGGCCGCGGGGTGACCGTCGCCCTGTACGAGCTCGAGCCGTTCAGCGCCGCGGACATCGCGAGCTATCAGGCGTGCATGGGCACGAGCACCACGGTGCAGACCGAGACGGTCGACGGCGGCGCGGGGAGCGGCTCGGGCAGCGGCGAGGCCGCCACCGACGTCGAGGATCTCATCGGCCTCGTCCCCGACGCGACGATCCGCGTGTACGAGGGCCCGCCGACCGGCCTGGGCGCATACGCCACCTACTCCGCGATCGTCTCCGACGACGCCGCTCGGGTCGTCTCGACCTCGTGGGGCGTCTGCGAGGCCGAGCAGGGCGCGCTCGCTGCCCAGGCCGAGAACTCGCTCTTTCAGGAAGCCGCCGTGCAGGGCCAGAGCGTGCTCGCCGCCTCCGGGGACAGCGGCGCGGATGACTGCGGCAACGGCACGCGCGCGGTCGACGATCCCGCCTCTCAGCCGTTCGTGACCGCGGTGGGCGGGACCTCGGCGCATGGCGCCACCGACACCGTGTGGGACAACGCGTTCGGAGCCGGCGGCGGCGGCGCCTCCTCACTGTGGCCGCGTCCCGCCTGGCAGAGCGCAGCGGCCGCGCAGTCCGCGGTGAGCTGCGGGTCCGCGGGTACCGCGTGCCGCGAGGTTCCCGACATCTCGGTCGATTCCGACCCGACCACCGGCTACACCGGCGTCTACCGCGGCGCTTGGCGGATCCTGGGCGGCACGAGCGTCGCGGCGCCCACCGTCGCCGCCCTGGCCGCGCTCGCCGACGCGTCCCCGGCCTGCGCGAGCCATCCGCTCGGCTTTCTGGATCCGGCGCTCTACGCGCACGCCGCGGACATCGCCGACGTCACCTCGGGCTCCAACAGCTTCGACGGGGTCCTCGGCTACGCGGCGGGGCCCGGTTACGACATGGCCTCGGGGCTCGGCACCCCGACCGCCGCGCTCGGGCCGGCGCTGTGCGGCGACTCGCTGAGCCTCGCGACGCCCGCCGCCCAGAGCTGGAGCACCGCGCGGGCGGTTGCCTTCGCCCCGAGCGCGAGGAGCGTCACCGGCGCCGCGATCACGTTCACCGCGAGCGGTCTGCCCGCCGGCCTCGTGATGAACTCGTCGACGGGCGCGATCACCGGCACGCCGAGCACCGCCGGGCGTTACTCGATCACCCTCACCGCGATCGACGCCGACGGGGCGGGCGCGAGCGCGACGTTCGCCGCCGTCGTCACCCGACCGCCGGCCGTCGCGACGAGCTCGACGCACGCCGTGAGCTCGACGCACGCCGCGCGCTCGACCCACCTCGCGGTGAAGCAGTTGCGGACCATCGTCGCGTCGGTGGGGCGCACGCTGCGCATCCGCCTGCACCTGCACCTGCGTGACGTGCACGGCTGGAGGCTGCGCTACCAGGCCACCGGGCTCCCGGCCGGCCTGCGGATCGGGTCGCGCAGCGGCGTCGTGTCCGGAACCCCGCGCCACGCCGGGCACGCGACGGTCACCATCCGCGTCCGGGCGCGCGGGCACACCCTCGCCACCGCGCGGGTGAGGCTCACCATCGCGGCCCGCGCCCGGTCGGCGTTGCGAGCGCGCCGATAGTCTGCGCAGCGCAATGAACCGACGTCCGGAGCTCACCATCGTCGCCCCCGGCGCCACCGCACAGGAGGCCGCCGCCGTGATCGCGGCGGTGCAGCAGTTCCTGCGCGACCGCGCACCGGTGCTCGCGGCACCCGCGCCCCGCCGCTCGCCCTGGCTCGAGGCCTCATTGCACGAGGGGGTGGCCCGAGCGCCCGGGCTCTCCCCGAGCTGGATCTGACGCGCGTGGGCGGCCTCCGGCTCCGCGGGCTCGCGGTTTCGCTGCTGGGCTGCCTCTCGTTGCTGCTCGGCGCGGCGAGCGCCCAGGCCGCGATTCCCGCCGTGGGCGCGGGCTCCAGACCGCGCGCCGCTTCAGAAGGCCGCGCCGCTCCCACGCGATGCGCCGCTCGGCGACGCGCTGGCGCCGGCCACCGGGGTGCGGGTCACGATTGCGCTGAAGCCGCGGGCGGGTCTCGCCGCCTACGCGGCGGCGGTGTCGGACCCGAGCTCGCCCGAGTTCCGCCACTTCCTCAGCGTGGCTCAGTTCGCCGCCCCGGTTCGGCGCCGGCTCTGCCGCGGCCGCCACCGTGCGTGCGACGCTTGAGCGCTCGGGCCTGCAGGTCGGTCGGCCGTCGGTCGACGGGCTCTCGCTCCCGGCACGGGGCACCGCCGCCGAGGTCGAAGGCGCCTTCGCCACCGGTCTGGAGCGGGTTGCGCTGCCGCACCGCCGCAGCGCCTACGCCGATGTGGAGGACCCGACCCTCTCCGCCGCGGCCTCGCCGGACGTACAGGGCGTCATCGGCCTCGACTCGCTGCCGATCGCGCATCCCGAGGGGCTCGTGCGCGCCGGCGCGAGTCAGGGAGGTCATCCCCACGGTGAGCTCGCCGCCTCGGCGGACGGGCCCTCGACCTGCATCGCCGCCCAGGCCGCGGGCGACACCGCCCAGGAGATCGCGTCCGCCTACGGGATCGACGGTCTGTGGAGCGCTGGGGACGTCGGCGCCGGGACCACGGTCGCGCTGTTCGAGCTCGAGCCGTTCAGTCCATCCGACGTCGCCGCCTATCAGTCGTGTTATGGCACCGACGCGACCGTGCAGACGACGCCCGTCGACGGCTTCGCGAGCGCGGGCTCGGGGAGCGGCGAGGCGGCGCTCGACATCGAGGACGTGATCGGTCTCGCTCCGGGGGCGAGAATCCGACGTCTACGAGGGACCGAACACCTTCCAGGGCAGCTACGACACCTATGAGACGATGATCGCCGCGAGGACCGCGGGGGTGATCTCCACCTCGTGGGGGGAGTGCGAGACCGAGCTGCCGGCCACCGAGCGCAACGAGGAGATCGAGGAGGCGGCCACCTACGGGGAGACGGTGTACGCCGCCGCCGGCGATTCGGGCGCGGCCGGCTGCGGCACGCACACCGCGGGCGTCGAGGACCCGGCGAGCCAGCCCGACGTGACCGGGGTGGGGGGGGACCTCGCTCCCCGACTACCTCGATCCCTCCGGGGAGACGGTGTGGAACGACGCCTCGACCGGTGAGGGCGCCGGCGGCGGCGGGGTCTCTTCGGCCTGGCCCGTCCCGGGCTACCAGGCCGCGCTGTCCGGGGCCACGAAGCGCGAGGTGCCCGACGTCTCCGCCGACGCCGACCCCCGGACCGGCTACGCGATCGACTACAAGGGTGCCTGGGAGGAGTTCGGCGGCACGAGCGCCGCCGCGCCCACGTGGGCGGCGCTCACCGCGCTCGCCGAGTCCTCGCGGCGGTGTGCCGGCAGGTCGCTCGGTCTCGTCAACGACCTGCTCTACACGCTCCCGGAATCCGACTTCTACGACGTGACGAGCGGCAACAACTCCTACGACGGGGTCACCGGTTACACCGCGGCCACCGGCTACGACATGGCCTCCGGGCTCGGCGCGCCCGACGGGGCGCTGCTGGTGCCCGCCCTGTGCGGAGCGCCCGCGGGCACCGCGGTCACCGAGCCCGCCACCGGGGCGGCCTCGGCGGCCGCTCCGAGCACCGGAACGAGCCCGCCCGGGGCGACCCCGAGCGGGACGTCCACGCCCGGCACGACGGTGGCCACGCCCCCGCCGACGACCACGACCACCGCCGACCCGGCGCGCCCGACCTCGACCGCCCCTCACCCGCGGCCCGCGAAGGTCGCGTTCACCGGACCCACACGCCGCCGGGACCGCCTCGGCGCGGTCGTCCGGGTCGTGCTGCGGGCTCGCGACTGCGACGGCCTGCGTCTGCGCTACTCCGCCCACGGCCTGCCGCCCGGCCTGCAAATCGATCGGGCGACCGGCGCCGTCACCGACCGGCGGCGGCGCGCCGGGGCGTTCGGGGTGAGCGTGAGCGCCGTCGACACCGCGGACAACGCGAGCAGCGTCGTCATCCGGTGGACGATCTCCGGCCATCGCTCTGGACGCTCGCGGGCCGCTCGCCGAAGGTCACGATCTAAATAGGGTTTATTCGGATCGGGTTTTGGTAGTTTGAGGTTCGTCGGACAACCTCTGCCACCGAAAGGAGCCGTGATGGAGCCCGCCTCGATCCAGTCCCACGCCGCGCCCCGCCCCGGCTCGCTCGAGAACCCGGAGGTGCTGGAGAACGTGCCCGGTCACGTGATCCCGATCCTCGAGCGAGAGTTCGACGACTTCGACACCGAGTCCACGCGCTTTCTCAAGGGCGAGCTCGAGTCCGATGATTTCACCAAGTTCCGGTTGCGCCAGGGCGTCTACGGTCAGCGCCAGCCCGACGTGCAGATGGTGCGGGTGAAGCTCCCCATGGGTGGTGTCACCCCCGATCAGCTCGACGCCTTCGCCCGGGTCATCGACGAGTACGTGCCGCTGCGCAAGGGTCATGTGACCACTCGACAGAACATCCAGATGCACCACGTGCCGCTGCCCGACGCGGCGACGCTCATCCGGGAGCTCTCCGACGCCGGCCTGTCCTCGCGCGAGGGTTGCGGGAACACCATCCGCAACGTCACCGGGGACCCGCGGGCGGGCACGCTCGAGGGCGAGCTGTTCGACATCACGCCCTATGCGGGCGCGTACGTCCGCTACTTCGTTCGCCATCCCACCACGCAGGCGATGCCGCGCAAGATCAAGACCGCGTTCACCGCGACCGACGCCGACAACGCGATCACCGGGATCCACGACGTCTCGTTCATCCCGCGCCTGCAGGACGGCGTGCGCGGCGTCGAGATGCGCGTCGGTGGCGGCACCGCGATCATGCCCCGGATCGCCCCCACGCTGTACGAGTTCGTGGAGGTCGACAACGGCGACTACCTCAAGGTGACCGAGGCGGTGGTGCGGATCTTCGACCGCACCGAGTTCCTGCGCAAGAACCGCGCTCGCGCCCGGATCAAGGTGCTCGTCGACAAGATCGGCATCGACGCCTTCCGCGAACTCGTGGAGGAGGAGCTCCGGGGCGAGTGGATCGCCGAGCGCGACTTCTCGATCGACGACCTGCGCTACGAGATCGACGAGGCGGGGGCCGCCCCGGCGGCGCTTAGCGCCGGCTACGCCTCGCCCAACGGCGACCGCCGGGCGTTCGAGCGCTTCGAGGACGCCAACGTCGCCGCTCAGCGCCAGGCCGGCTTCGTCACCGTCGAGGTGAAGATTGAGCGCGGCGACCTCACCCCTGAGCAGCTGCGCGGCCTCGCGCAGGTGATGCGCGACTACTGCGGCGGCTTCGCCCGCACCACCGCGCATCAGAACCTGGTGCTGCGCTGGGTCCGCACGGAGTCGGTCTACGAGCTGTGGCGCGCGCTGTCGGCGATCGGCCTCGGAGCCGCGGGGGCCGACGAAGTCACCGACGTGGTGAGCTGCCCGGGCACCGACTCGTGCAAGCTGGGGATCACCAGCTCCATGGGACTCAACCAGGCGGTCTCCGAGCGCCTGTCCGAGATGGACATCGACGATCCGCTCGCCCGGCGGGTGCACGTGAAGATGAGCGGCTGCCCCAACGGCTGCAGCCAGCATCACATCGCCGACATCGGCTTCTACGGCGCCTCGATCAAGGCCGGGAAGCGCACGCTGCCCGCCTACGTCGCGCACGTCGGAGGCCATTACGAGGGCGGTGAGGTCGTCTACGGCACGCGGCTGAAGGTGCGCCTGCCCGCCAAGCGGGTGCCCGATGCGGTCGAGCGGTGGCTACGCTTCTATGAGTCCGATCGCGAGTCCGGTGAGACCTTCCGGGAATTCGTCGAACGCGTCGGGGCCACCGAGTTCGAGACCCGGGTGAAGGATCTGGCGCTCCCGGTCGAATTCAGTCTTGAGAACATGAGCTACTTCATCGACTACAACCGCGACGCCCCGTTCGAAGTCCAGCGCGGCGAGGGCGAGTGCGCGGTGTGAGCACGGCAGTCCCGGATCTCGAGACCGCCGCCGCCGACGATGTTCTCGCCTACGCAGTGGAGAGCTTCGGCTCCCGGCTGACCGTCGCCTGCTCCTTTCAGAAGGAGGAGTCGGTGCTGTTCGAGCTCATGTCGCGGGCGGTGGGCCACGACGGCGCCTTCAACGCGTTCGTGATCGACACCGGCGTGCTGTTCCCCGAGACCCTCGAGACCTGGAAGGCGTTCGCCGAGCGCTTCCCCCGGGCCCGGTTTCAGACCATCGATGCCCGTAGTTCCGGCGAGCCGTGGACCCAAGAGAACTGCTGCGGCGCGGCCAAGGTCGCGGGCCTCGAGCGGGCGCTCGCCGACGTGGACGCGTGGGTGACCGGGATCCGGCGCGAGCAGTCACCGACGCGAGCCGCCGCCCCAAAGCTCGAGCACGACGCCCGGCGCGGGATCTGGAAGCTCAACCCGCTTGCCGACTGGAGCGAGAAGGACGTGTGGAGCTACGTGTTCGCTCACGAGCTCCCCTACAACCCGCTGCACGACGCCGGCTATGACTCGATCGGCTGCGCGCCGTGCACGCAGCCCGGTTCCGGTCGCGACGGCCGCTGGGCCGGCGAGACCAAGACCGAGTGCGGGATCCACCTGGCATGAATTACGAGCTGTCCCATCTCCAGTCGCTCGAGGCCGAGTCGATCCACATCTTCCGCGAGGTCGCCGCCGAGTTCGAACGCCCGGTGCTGCTGTTCAGCGGCGGCAAGGACTCGATCGTGCTGCTGCGCCTCGCCGAGAAGGCGTTCCGGCCCGGGCGCTTCCCGTTCCCGGTGATGCACGTCGACACCGGCCACAACTTCCCGGAGGTGATCGAGTTCCGCGACCGGATCGCGGCTTCGCTCGGCGAGCGGCTGATCGTGGCCAGCGTCCAGGACTCGATCGACGCCGGCCGGGTCGCCGAGGAGACCGGTCCCCGCGCCTCGCGCAACCGCCTGCAGACCACCACCCTGCTCGACGCGCTCGAGGAGCACGGCTTCGACGCCGCGTTCGGTGGCGCCCGCCGCGACGAAGAGCGTGCCCGCGCGAAGGAGCGCGTGTTCTCCTTCCGTGATGACTTCGGCCAGTGGGACCCCAAGAACCAGCGCCCCGAGCTGTGGGCGCTGTTCAACGCGCGGATCCGTAAGGGCGAGAACGTCCGCGTGTTCCCGATCTCCAACTGGACCGAGCTCGACGTGTGGCAGTACATCGCCACCGAGGGGCTCGAGATCCCGTCGATCTACTTCGCCCACGAGCGCCCGGTGTTCTCCCGCGACGGGATGCTGTACGCCGACACCCCGGTGATCGAGCGCATGGACGGCGAGGACACGTTCACCGAGTCGGTGCGCTACCGCACTGTTGGGGACATGACGTGCACCGGCGCGGTGCGCTCGCGGGCGGCGACGCTCGAGCAGGTGGTCGCCGAGATCGCCGCCACCCGGGTCACCGAGCGCGGCGAAACCCGGGCCGATGACCGGGCGAGCGAGGCGGCGATGGAAGACCGCAAGCGCGAGGGCTACTTCTGATGAGCACCGGCCTCAACGGACACGCCACTCCGCAGCCCGACGCGCCGGCGAGCCGCTACGCGACCCCGCAGCGGACCTCGGAGCTGTTGCGGATTGCCACCGCGGGCTCGGTCGACGACGGCAAGTCGACGCTCATCGGCCGGCTGCTGCACGACACCAAGTCGATCTTCGAGGATCAGATGGAGCACGTCGTGCAGACCTCCGAGCGCCGCGGCGACGGCTACGTGAACCTTGCGCTGCTCACCGACGGCCTGCGCGCCGAGCGCGAGCAGGGGATCACCATCGACGTCGCCTACCGGTACTTCGCCACCCCGTGGCGCAAGTTCATCGTCGCCGACACCCCCGGCCACGAGCAGTACACCCGCAACATGGTCACCGGGGCGTCGACCGCCGACGTCTCGATCGTGCTCGTCGACGCGCGCAAGGGCGTCTCCGAGCAGACCCGCCGCCACGCCTACATCGCCTCGCTGCTGCGGATCCCGCACCTCGTGGTGTGCGTGAACAAGATGGACCTCGTCGACTACGACGAGCGCGTGTTCTACAAGATCCTCGAGCAGATGACCGACTGGGTCTCGCGCCTGGCGATCCCCGACATCACCTTCATCCCGATCTCGGCGCTCGCCGGCGACAACGTGGTCGAGCGCTCGGATCGGATGCAGTGGTACGGCGCCGCGCCGCTGCTCTACCACCTTGAGCACGTGGTGATCGCCTCCGACCGCAATCTCACCGACGTCCGCTTCCCGGTGCAGTGGGTGATCCGCCCGATGTCCGACGAGCACCACGACTACCGCGGCTACGCGGGCCAGCTCGCCGGGGGCCTGCTCGAGCCCGGCACCGACGTCGTCGTGCTGCCCGGCGGGCGCGCCACCAAGATCGCCGCCATCGACACCCACGCGGGGGAGGCCGAATGCGCGTTCCCGCCGATGTCGGTCGCGCTGCGTCTCACCGATGAGATCGACGTCTCCCGCGGTGACATGATCGTCCAGGAGGAGGACCCGCCGACCGTCGCCCGGGAGCTCGACGCGATGGTGTGCTGGATGAGCGAGACCCCGCTGTCGGAGCGCAGCCGGTACACGATCAAGCACACCACCCGCTCCGCGCGGGCGGTCGTCGAGGCGATCGAGCACCGCGTCGACATCAACACCCTCGAGCACGGACCGGCGTCGCAGCTGGGTCTCAACGAGATCGGCCGGGTGCACCTGCGCTGCTCGGCGCCGCTGATGATCGACCCCTACGCCCGCAACCGCACCACCGGCAGCTTCATCCTCATCGACGAGTCGACCAACGACACCGTCGGCGCCGGCATGGTGCTCGGCGCCCGCTGACCCATTCTCGCCCCCGGCGCGCGCCGGCCGTCGATCCCGGGTAGGGGACGACCATGACCACTCTCTACTACCGACCCAAGACCTCGGGCCGCCCCATGCGGGTCGCGTGGCTGCTCGAGGAGCTCGGCGTCGACTACACGGCGGTCCCCGTCGAGGACACGAGTTCCGCCGAGCATCAGCAGCGCTCCCCGCTCGGCAGGGTGCCGGTGCTCGAGTTCGACGATGGCGGGATGCTGTTCGACTCCACGGCGATCCTCCTCCAGCTCGCCGACCTGCATCCCGATGCGGGCTTCCTGCCGGCGCCAGGGACCTTCGAGCGAGGACTCGCCTACCAGTGGACGCTCACCGCGATGACCGAGCTCGAGAAGGCGGCGATCGCCTACATCATGAACGAGGACGACGAATCGCGCGAGATGTTCGGCTCGATCGCTGCGGCGATCGGTGACGCGCTCGGCGGCCGTGAGTTTCTCGTCGGTGACTCGCTCGGTGTAGCCGACATCGCGACCGTGGGCGTGCTGTTCATCGCTCAGCGCAACCAGCTCGTCTTCAACGATGCCCCGCCGCGCCTGCAGGAGTATTTCGCCGCGTTGGGGTCGCGCCCCGCGCTCGCCCGCGCCGCGGAGCGCACCGAATCGCTGCTCCAGCCCGCGGAGCTGCTCGCCGGCTGACTCGCCGCCGTCGTCACCGCGGTCAGGGGGAGTGGCATCAGGCGCGTCGCGGAGACGCATCCACGGCCTTAAGCGCGCTGGCGGCAGATCGAATCCGCGGTTCGGAGCGCGGTAGGGGGGTGAGAATCGTGGCTCCGGAGGCTCTTGTGCAGTATGACCTTCGTCTCCTCCGCGGCCGGCTCCCCAAGAGACTTTGACACCGCACCCCTCGTCCAGGGTCGGCCGTGTCGATCTCTCCCGACACCTGAGAACGAACGACACAGCCGCGTTCCGGTGCTCGGTGATGTGTCGGAACTTCCCGTCAGGGGGACGATCGAGCAGCGGATGGCCACGATCGCCGCGGTCCAGCGCGGCCGGGTCTCCCGCGGCCAGCTGCTCCCCGCCGGCATCTCGGGGGCGACGATCGGTCGACTGACCCGGTCCGGATACCTGTGGCCCGAGCACCCCGGCGTGTACGCGGTCGGCCACCCGACGGAGGTTCCCGGCGGCCGTGAGGCGGCGGCGCTGCTCTCCGTCCGAGCCGGGGCGGCGCTGAGCCACCTCACCGCCGAGCGCTGGTGGGGCCTTGCCTCGCCCCCACGCGGCCGGGATACCGATGCCGTCGACTCGGCGGTGACGATCCATCTCACGCTTCCCGGTAACCGCGCCCGCGGTCCCTCCGGCGTCACCGTGCACCGCTCGACGATCCTTGTCCCGTCGGACCTGCGCGTGCGGGACGGCCTGCCGGTCACCTCGGCGGCCCGCACCCTGCTCGACCGCGCCGCCGTCCTCGCCACGCGAGAGCTCGAGCGGGCGCTCGACACCGGGCTCGTGGAGCGGATCGTCACCCTGCGGGAGATCCGCGTGCTCCTAGGCCGCTGCGGTCGGCACCCCGGGCGGGCGGCCCTGACCGCTCTGCTTGACGCCCATCAGACTTCGACGTTCACGAGATCGGAGGCCGAGGAGCGGTTCCTCGCGCTCCTCCGCGATGCGGGCCTGCCGCAGCCGCTCGTCAACGTGCGACGCCACGGCTTCGAGATCGACTTCCTGTGGCCGCAGGCTGGCTACGCGGTCGAGATCGACGGGCGCGCCTTCCACTCGACGCCGTACCGGATCTCCCGCGACGCGCGACGCGACCGGATCCTCCGCGATGCCGGAATCGACGTCGAGCGCTTCAGCTGGCAGGAGATCACCACCACGCCGCTCGCCGTCGTCGCCAAGGTGGCGGCCCGCCTCGCGGCGACTCCCGCGCCCCGATAAAGTGCCGCGGCGCATGTTCTCGAAGATTCTCATCGCCAATCGCGGGGAGATCGCGGTGCGCATCATCCGGGCCTGTGAGGAGCTGGGGATCGCGACGGTTGCCGTGTACTCGGAGATCGATCGTGATGCGTTGCATGTGACGCGGGCTGATGAGGCGTTTCTGCTCGGTCCCGCGCCGGCGTCGGAGAGCTACTTGAACATCGAGAAGATCCTCGAGGTGTGCCGGGAGTCTGGCGCTGAGGCGGTTCATCCCGGCTATGGGTTCCTCGCTGAGAACGCCGCGTTCGCGCGGGCGCTGGAGGAGGCGGGGATCGTGTTCATCGGTCCGCCGTCGAGCGCGATTGACGCGATGGGGTCGAAGACCAAGGCGCGGGAGCTGATGGCGGCCGCCGGGGTCCCGATCGTGCCGGGGACGACCGATCCGGTGGAGAGTGTCGAGGATGCTCGGAAGGTGATCGAGGACTCGATCGGCTACCCGGTCGCGGTGAAGGCGGCCGGCGGTGGGGGTGGGAAGGGGTTCCGCGTCGCGCTTGAGGAGTCTCAGCTCAAGGACGCGTTCGAGGGCGCCGCTCGCGAGGGTGAGAGGTTCTTCGGCGATGCCACGGTGTATCTGGAGCGCTATCTGCCCGATCCGCGTCATGTTGAGGTGCAGGTGCTCGCGGATGGTCATGGGAACGTGATTCATCTCGGGGAGCGGGATTGCTCGTTGCAGCGTCGTCATCAGAAGCTGATCGAGGAGTCCCCGGCCCCGGCGGTCGACGCGACGCCGGGGCTGCGCGAGCGGATCGGGAAGATCGCCACCGACGCGGCGGCCGCGGTGAGCTACACGGGGGCGGGCACGATCGAGGGCCTGTTGCAGGACGGCGAGTATTTCTTTTTGGAGATGAACACCCGCGTTCAGGTTGAGCATTGCGTCACCGAGATGGTGACCGGCATCGACATCGTCAAGGAGGGGATCCGGGTCGCGGCGGGCGCTGAGCTGTCGATCGCCCAGGACGACGTCGTGCTGCGCGGCCACGCGATCGAGTGCCGCATCAACGCCGAGGACGCCTCGCGGAACTTCGCGCCCGCGCCCGGCCCGATCGGTGACTACCGCGAGCCGACCGGACCCGGAACCCGCGTGGACTCGGGCGTCGGCCCGGGGTCGGAGATCTCGCCGATGTACGACCCGATGG
>CAXTTD010000024.1:0-12152 GCA_964246945.1 uncultured Solirubrobacteraceae bacterium
CGCGCGGCCGGCAGCGACGGGCGGCGCCCCGGCGCCACCCCCGGCGACGCGACGGTGGCCGCGGCAAGCGCGCTCGGGGTGACGGTGCCGTTCGTCGCCGGACCGGGTGGCGGCGGCTTCATGATCATCTACAACGCTCGCTCCCACACGATCACCACGATCGACGGCCGTGAGACGTGCCCGGAGGCGTGCACCTCGACGCTGTTCCTCAACCCCAAGACGCACAAGCCGCTGAACTACGACAGCGCGTCCGAGCAGCCGCTCTCCACCGGGGTGCCGGCGAACGTCGCCACCTGGGCGCTCGCGGTGAAGCGCTTCGGCGCCAAGACGCTCGGCGAGGACCTGCAGCCCGCGATCGGGATCGCCGACCACGGCTTCCGCGTCAACCGCGACTTTCGCCAGCTCACCGAGTCGGGACTGTCGCTGCTGCGGATCTACCCGTCGAGCGCCGACGAGTTCCTCACCGCGCAGGGCAACCCGCTGCCGCTCGGACACCTGCTGCGCAACCCCGACCTCGCGCACACCTACCGGGAGATCGCCGCCCACGGACCCGGCTACCTCTACGACGGGCCGCTCGGCCGCGCGATCGTCCAGGCCGTCGATCACCCGACCCTGTACACCGGCCAGAAGATCGTCACCCGCGACGGGATCATGACGACGGCCGACCTGCGGGCCTACCGCGCGCGGGTGCAGGCCCCCACCCACACCACCTACGACGGCCTGTCGGTGTACGGCATGGCGCCGCCGTCGAGCAGCGGGACCACGATCGGTGAGGCGCTCAACATCCTCCAGGGGTTCGATCTCGCGCACGAGCCGCGCCTGGAGGCCCTGTATCAATACATCGAGGCCTCCCGTCTGGCCTACGCCGATCGCGACCGCTACGTCGGGGGCACCCACACGCCGGTCGCGGCGCTGCTGCGCCCGGGCTTCGCCGACTCCCGCCGCTGCCTCATCCGCGGCCGGGCGCTCACCTCGCCGCTCGCCCCCGGCCACCCGTTCGCGAGCTTCCACGGCTGCGGCAGCACCCACGCGAGCGTCGCGGAGACGAGCGCCTCTCCAGAAGATCACCACACCAACAACATCGTCGCCACCGACCGCTACGGCGACATCGTCGCCTACACGAACACGATCAACTTCTTCGGCGGCAGCGGCGAGACCGTCCCCGGCTACGGCTTCCTGCTCAACGACGAGCTCACCGACTTCGACTTCGCGCCGATCGCGCACGGCGAACCGGATCCGAACCTGCCCGGGCCGCGCAAGCAGCCCCGCTCGAGCATGGGCCCGGTGATCGCCGTGAGCCACGGTGTCGCGCAGTTCGCGGTCGGCGCCGCCGGTGGCTCGACGATCCCGGAGACGGTCCTGCAGACGCTGATCAACCACGTGGACTTCGGCATGAGCCTCGAGGCGTCGCTCGCCGCTCCCCGGATCGCGCAGACGAACTCGACCACCACGCTCGCGGAGCCGCGCTTCTACGACAGCCCGCTGCGGCGAGGACTGCAGCGTCGCTATGGCGAGAGGTTCACCCTGTCCACGGGTCCGATCCTGCCGCTCGACCACTACCCCGGCGACGCAACGGCGGTGCAGATTCTCGGCGGCGGGCGCGTGCAGTCGATCGCCGAGCCCTATCGCCTGTACGGCGGCTCGGCGTTCGTGGTGCACCCTGGCGGGCGCTGAGCGCCGGGCCCCGCCGGGGGACCCCGAATCCGCGTGCCGACCAGTGCTCGAGCGTGGTGAGCTCAGAGACCGCACTTCCGCTAGTTGACAGTAGACGGTGACACTGACTGCGCTAAAGCGTGATGTCCGCGGAGGGCAGCTACCTTTCACCTGGTCAGCTTTGTGTCACCCACACCCCGCCCGATCCGGATCGGGCTTCAGATCGCGCAGTACGGCGCGGAGTGGCCGGCGTTCCTGGAGGCCGCCCGCAAGGCCGACGCGCTCGGTGCCGACGCCCTGTTCAACTGGGACCACTTCTTCGGCCCCAAGGACTCCGAGGTTCCGAGCTACGAGTGCTTGACGACGCTCGCCGCCTGGGCGGCGTCGACCTCGCGCATCCAGCTCGGCCCGTTGGTGAGCTGCATCGGCTACCGCAACCCGGACCTCGTCGCCGACATGGCCCGCACCGTCGATCACATCGCGGGCGGACGGGTGATCCTGGGACTCGGGAGCGGCTTCAAGGAACGCGACTACGTCGAGCGGCCGCTGGGCGCGCTGCCCGACGAGATCGCCGTCTCCGTGATCAACCGCTGCCGAGCTGGAGCTCGGCGTGCTGCGAGCCCGCGATCCGGACACCCGCGCGATTCGTACCGCCACCCTCGCTCGCGTCCGCGCCACCTACCCGCTGCTGCCCGTCGATGGTGTCGTCGCCTCCTGCTACGCACGTCTGGCCGACCAACAACTGCGCGCTGGGCGCAAGCCGCGGCGTCACGACACCTGGATCGCCGCGACCGCGATGCGCCACGATGCGGCGATCCTCACCCAAGACCGGGACTTCGCGACCTCCGAGGCGATCGAAGTGGTCCGGATCTGAGGGACCTCAGCGCCGCTCGGTCGCGAGGCGCACCGCGAACCCGATGAGGGAGAGGCCGCTGATCTGCTCGATGCGGCGCTGCACGCGGGGGCGGTGAAGCCATACGGTCGTGCGCGAGACGAGCCACAGCAGGGCAGCGAACCACGCAGCCGTCTCGCAGACGAACAGCGCGCCGAACAGCAGCGACGTGAGCTCAACGGAGCGGCCGCGCGGGATGAAGGCCGGGAAGAACGCGATGAAGAACACCCCCGTCTTGGGGTTCGCCAGGTTGCTCGCCACCCCCATGAGGTACCCCGCCCGGCCGCGGGCCGCTCCCCGCTCGGGAGACCGATCACCGTCCCAGGACGCCCGACCGCGCGATCGCAGAGAGCCAACGCCCAGCCAGACCAGATACGCCGCGCCGACACAGCGCAGCACGTCATAGCCGATCCGGCTGGCCTGCAGCAGCGCCGACAGTCCGCAGGCCGCCGCCACGACCCACACGAGGACACCCGTGAGCGTGCCGGCGGCGGTGCGCAGCCCGATGGCCGGTCCGTGGCGCAGCGCGTTGCGAACCACGAGCGCGTTGTCGGGGCCGGGCAGGGCGATCAACAGAGCACTGGCAGCGACAAAGGTCGCGACAGCAACGAGCATCGACGCAGTCTCGCACGGTTTTAGCACTTGCTATATCGAATAGATAGGATTTGATGCCAGCCAGCAAGCGAAGGAGCGACCATGAGCGGCACAACCGTCGATCCCACCTTCTACCGGAGCGCGAGAGAGGCTGCCGAGGCACCTCGGGAGCAGTTGGCCTACGTCGCCGCGTTCGATCGCTCAGGCGCGGTGCCCGACGCGATGTCGGTCGTCGACGTCGACCCTGAGTCCGAGCGCTACGGCGAGGTGGTCGGTTGGACCGAGGTGGGGCTCGGCGAAGAGCTGCATCATTTCGGCTGGAACGCGTGCTCGAGCGCGCTCAAGCACGAGGGACATGACATGGACGGCTTACAGCGCCGGTACCTGCTCGTTCCCGGGATCCGCTCCTCGCGGATCTACGTGCTCGACACCCAGCCCGATCCGCGCCAGCCGCAACTGGTCAAGACGGTCGACGCCGCGGAGCTGTCGCGCAAAGCGGGCTACTCGCGTCCGCACACGCTGCACTGCGGCCCCGATGGCCTCTTCTTGACCTGCCTCGGCGGTCCCGAGGAAGATCCCGATGGCCAGACCGGGATCGCGCTGCTCGATCACGGCACATTCGAGGTGATCCGCGCCTGGGAGACCGACCACGGTCCCCAGCAGCTGTCCTACGACGCGTGGTGGCATCTGAACCGCAACGTTCTGATCTCCAGCGAGTGGGGAACCCCGTCCATGATCGAGGATGGCGTCGTCCCGGAGTCGCTGCTCGGGCAGCGCTACGGCCACGCCGTGCACTTCTGGGATCTCGCGGAGGGCCGGCACCTGCAGCGCGTCGATCTCGGCGCCGAGCACCAGATGGCGCTGGAGGTCCGCCCGTCGCATGACCCGGACGCCGATTGGGGGTTCATCGGCGTGGTGGTGAGCACCGAGGACCTGTCGGGCTCGGTCTGGCGGTGGTTTCACGACGGCGGTGAGTGGAAGGTCGAGAAGGTGATCACGATCCCCGCTCAAGCCGTCGACGCGGCGCTGCTGCCGCCGCTGCTGCAGGGGTTCGGAGCGCTGCCGCCGATCATCACCGACATCGACCTGTCGGTGGACGACCAGTTTCTGTACGTGTCGTGCTGGGCCAGCGGCGAGCTCAAGCGCTACGACGTCTCCGACCCGGCGCACCCCCGAGAGGTCAGCTCGGTGAAGCTCGGCGGGATCGTCCGCAGGGCCGCGCACCCGGCGAAGCCCGAGCTGCCGCTGGCCGGCGGCCCGCAGATGGTCGAGGTCAGCCGCGACGGGCGCAGCGTCTACTTCACCAACTCCCTGTACGGGGCCTGGGACGATCAGTTCTACCCCGACGGCGTCGGCGCCTGGATGGTCAAGGTCGACGCCGACCCCGGCGGCGCGATGACGATCGACGAGCGGTTCTTCCCCCACGACGAGGACTTCCGCGGACGTCGCGTTCATCAGGTCCGGTTGCAGGGCGGTGACGCGTCCTCGGACTCCTACTGCTACCGGTAGACGCCGCGGCTCACGGCGCGCGCGCAAGGTGCCGACAATGTCGATGGGCGGGCCGCTGGCCCGGCCCGACGGACACCCCGCGATCTCCGGAATGTCGGCGGCGGGAAACGCCCTGCTGCCGCGATGGGTTGCCGCTGCGTGGCTCGTGGTCCTGCTCCTCATCGTCGTCTCCCACTGCCATCCGCTCCTGGCCCTCAGGGGTCGCCGACGCTGGTGGCACTGCCTGCATCTCGCGATGGCGGTCTCGATGGCGCTGATGTACGCGTCAGGGTCGTTCATCACGATCGGGGTCTCCGGACGGGTCTGGAGCATGGTGTTCGTGGCCGCGGCGGCGCTCGCCGCCGGCATGCTCGCGTCAGAGCTGCGAGACGGGTCCTCCGGCTGGCTGTGGCCGCTGGCGACCGTCGATCTGATCGCAATGGCCTACATGTTGCGGAGCGGTCGGCCGATCGCGGCGATCAGCTGGCTGCTGGTGGCCCACCTCGTGGCCGAGACGGTGTTCTGGACGACGCGGCGCGGCCGGCGGCTGGCCGGGCGCACGCACGTCGACGAGACGTCTGGCGCGCGAACTCGGCGCTCACGGATCGGTCGCGGTGGGCTGGCGATCGGCGAGCGACGGGCGAGCCCAGGCGGTCACGTGCTCGCACCACGTCACTACACGCTTCAGCTGGCGATGATGCTGATGACGGCCAGCATGGCCTACATGCTGATCGGGATGCAGCTGTCGGCCTGACGAGGAAGCGCGCGCCCGGCCGGTGGCCACCACCCCGCGGCCGTGATCGACCGCCGGACAACAGCGATGTCAGCTCGACGGAGCTCCCACGAGGGATGAGGGCCGAGATCGTTCACGTACAGTTCGCCCCCGTGGCCGACGATCGCGTACCGGAGCGATCCGGAACCGGATCCGGTCGTCGCACCCCCGAGGAGCTGCGCGCGCGACGTCAGGCGCTGCGCGATCGGCGGCGCCGGGACCGCCGGCGTCGCGGGGTCGTGGGGTTGGCGGTGCTGGGAGTGCTCCTCGCAATCGTGGGCGGGATCCTCATCGCGAACGCGGGCGGGCGCTCGCCGCGCGCACGTTCGACGAATGCGACCAGAACTCCGGCGCCCAAGCCGCCGCCCATCACCCTGCCCGGCGGCGGTCGGAGGATCCTGCCCGGTCATCTCGTGGTCGCCTACTACGGGATCGTCGGGACCACGAACATCCTCGGCCGGACGCGCAACCCGGAGGCCGACGCGGCCGGCGTCGAGCGGGAGGCCCGTCGCTATGCGGCGCTCGGCGAGAAGGTGCAGCCGGCGTTCGAGCTCGTCGCCACCATCGCCTCGCCGGATCCCGGACCCCAGGGGACCTACAGCACGCCGGTGAGCGACGCCACCATCTCGCGGTATCTCCGCGTCGCCCATCGTCACCATCTGCTGCTCATCCTCGACTTCCAGCCCGGTCGCGGAGAGTTCCTGCCGGAGGTCCGGCGCGACGCGCGCTTCCTGTCGGATCCCTCGGTGGGGGTGGCCCTCGATCCCGAGTGGAAGCTCACCGCCGACCAGGTGCCCGACGAGGCGATCGGCTCGGCCTCGGCGGCGTCGATCAATGCCGTGTCTCGCTATCTCTCCGCACTCGTCGCGCGCCGTCGCCTGCCCCAGAAGCTGTTCGTCGTCCACGAGTTCCGCCTCTCCGAGCTGCCCGACCGGGCACGCATCGCGTTTCGACCGGGACTCGCGACCGTGCTGCAGATGGACGGCCTGGGACCGGTCACGGTGAAGCTCGCCGCCTACCACCAGGTGATGCGCGGTGCGAGGGGGTTCTTCCCCGGGTTCAAGGTCTTCCTGCAACGTTCGGCCGACCCGGTGCTGCTGTCCCCCCGGCGGGTGCTGGGCCTGCACCCGCGGCCGGCGTACGTCAGCTACCAGTAACCGGCATCGTGTCCGGGGACCTCGGGCCCTCGCCGATGTCGGGATCCGCCGCGAAGGCGTGCCGACAGTGCTCGGAGCAGAAGTGGTAGGTCTCGCCCCCGAGTTCCTGGGTGAGCGCCTTCTCGCGATCGACCTTCATGCCACACACCGGATCGGTGGCGCCTCGACGAGCGGTGAGCCAGAACAGGGCGAGGAAGATCACGAGACCGAGGAGGTTCAGCGCGAGCCTGTAGTCGACGTGGATGGCGCTGAAGATGTCCGCGCGGGTCGGCCGGGGGCCGGTGGGGATCAGCCCGAGCCCGCTGAACACGCCGTCGACGACGAGGGCGGCGATCACCATCGTGGTGAACATCAGCGCGGCGATCCGCGCTGCGAACGCAGTGCCGTAGTACTTGCGGTAGACGGCGAGGATCGGCAGGATAATGAGGTCGGCGAACAGGAACGCGAGCACTCCGGCAAAGCTGATCCCCCCTGACCAAAGCACCGCCGCGAGGGGGACGTTGCCCAGCGAGCAGACGAAGCTGAGGACGGCGATGATCGGCCCGATGACCACGTTCTCGAGCGTGGGCAACGGCGCCGATGCGTGGCGGAGGAACAGATGCTCGAATGCCCCGTTGCGGAACTGGGCGACGAACCCGGCGAGGAGAAAGCCGGTCGCGATCTCCTTCCACAGCATCTGCCAGTCCCCGCGAAAGTTGTGGGCGACGTCCGACCACGCGCGCGCGGAGGTGAGCCGCTCTCGCCAGGCCAGCTCCTCCCCGGCCATGTGGTGCTGATGGCCGGTGTCGGCGTCGCGGGCGTGCTCGCGGGCCTGCCGCTCGACCTGGCGGCTCACGAACAGCCGCAGCAGCAGGGTCATGAGCCCGATCATCACGATCCCGCCGATGTATTCGGCAACGGTGAACTGCCAGCCGATCAGCACCCACAGCACCAGCCCGAGCTCCCACACCAGGTTGGTCGAGGCGAACTGGAAGGCGAGCGCCGAGGCGGCGCTCGCGCCCTTCTGGAACAGCGACTTCCCGATCGCGATCGCCGCATAGGAACACGATGACGACGCCGCGCCGAGACCGGTCGCCCAGCCGATCGCCGTCACGTCGGAGCCGCTCATGAGGCGCTCGACGCGCTCGCGCGGGACCCACGCCTGGACCACGGCGGAGATCGCGAAGCCGAGCACCAGCGCCCACCAGACCTCCCACGCCATCAGGAACGAGTCACGCAGGCCGTGCCAGATGACATCGAGGACGCCCATGCCGGTTCAGCCTAGCGATACCCATAGGGGGTAGGTGTAGCTATGATCGGCGGCATGGCCACGCCTCACCCTCTCCGGGGCTACACCGCCACCAAGGACCAGCTGCTCGCGCGCCTGAAACGCATCGAGGGCCAGATCCGCGGCATCGAGGGCATGGTCGCCGAGGACCGCTACTGCATCGACGTGCTCACCCAGATCAGCGCCGCCCAAGCCGCGCTCGACAAGGTCGCCCTAGGACTCCTCGACGACCACGCCCAGCACTGCGTGCTCGGCGCCGAGGAGGCGGACCGCGACGCCAAGACCCAGGAGCTCATGGCCGCCGTCGGACGACTCATGCGCCGCGGCTGAGACACCGGCGGGCGGCGCCCTCGTGAGCGCAACGACAGCGTGCGACGATCGATGAATGCTCGATGCGGCGACGCGCGGCGTCCGGTCCTACGCCGGCGTACTGTCGCTGCCGCACGCCCGCCGGCTGGCGCTCGGGGGTCTCGTCGGACGGTGTCGTGAGGCCGGAACCAGCCTTGCGCTGATCCTCGCCCTGCGCAGTCACGGATCGTCGTTCGCCGTCTCAGCGCTCGCTCCGGCGTCCTATCTGGCGGGCGCGGCGGTCGCGCGGCCGCTTCACGGGCGGTGGATCGATCGAACCGGGCCCCGCCGACCCCTGCTCGTGGCGTCCGTCGCGAACGCGCTGGCGCTCGCCGCGTTCGCGCTCTGGGTTCACGCTGCGGGCGCCGCCGTCCTCATCGGCCTGAGCGTCGTCGTCGGCGCCTCCCTGCCCGCGCTCTCGGCGGCGTTGCGGGCGCTCTGGTCGACGGTCGCACCACCCGCGCGTGCTGAACACGCATACGCCCTGGACACGCTGATCTACGAGCTGACGCTGATCGCATCTCCCGCGCTGGTGGGGCTGATCGCAACCGCGGCCTCCCCCGCAACGGCGCTCCTCACGGTCGCGGGCCTCGGGATGGCCGGTACCGCGATCGTCGCCACCTCACCCGCCGCGGCGGGGCGACCGAGCGACTCGGCTCGCCCGACGGGCGGCCGGTCGATCGCTCGAGCGGTGCGGTTACTGATCGGCGCCAGCCTGCTCATCGGCGCCGCCGAGGGCTCGATGACCGTCCTGGCGCCCGGGGTCGCCGCCGCCCACGACGATCTCGGGACCAGCGGATTGTTGTTGTCGGCGCTGTCGGCGGGCAGCCTGATCGGCGCGCTCGCCTACACCACCTGGACCGCCGGAGGCGGCGTCGGTCGCCGGCTCCTCGGGACCACCACGGCGATGGCCGTCGGCTTCGTACTGCTCGCGGTATTCGGGCGCAGCCTGGCCGGCTTCGCGGTGTGCGCCGTGGTCATCGGCGTTGCGCTCTCCCCCACCCTCACCACGATCTTCATCGCGATTCGCAACGCGGCACCGCCCGCCGCGCTCACCGAGGCGTTCACCTGGGCGAGCTTCTGCGCGGCCGCCGGCGCCGCCGGGGCCCAGGCGGCGGTCGGGTGGCTCATCAGCGGACCCGGCGTCGACGCCGCGCTCTGGCTCGCGGCGCTCATCGCCCTCGCGTCGGTCGCCGTTGCCGCCGCGGTGTCGGGGGCCGGGGGTCTGGCCGTCGGCGAGTGACCTCTGCCGCGCGGAGCGTTGTCCTTCAGGGCCTGTCCCGGTAGGGCCTCAGCGCGACCAGATCGCATCGAACGCAGTCTGATCGAGCGGGAGCAACCAGCACGCGGTGATGGTCAGGCGCTCGCCGATCTCGTAGAGACCGACCGTCGACCAGGCATGCTGCGCCCCGCCGATCACCGCGGTTCCGTCGGTGAGCGCGGCGATCCGCGAGCCTTCCCCGACGAGGACGTCGCGGCGAGCCATCCGGAAGCTGCCCCCGGCCCGGTCGCGGCGCGCGGCAAAGTAGTCGAAGACCTCGTCAGTTCCCCGGTAGGTGCCCGCGATCGGACTGGAACCCGGCACCGTCCAAATGATGTTCGGGTCGAGCAGCGCGCGCAGCGTCCGGTCCTCGCCCCCGGTGTAGAACACGTTCTGCGCGTCATGCAGGCGCTCGAGGATCGCGAAGGCGGCGGCCTGATTCATGGTCGCGCAGTCTCCCAGAGCCGGCGCCGGGTCACCAAGGGCGCCATCGCCCCGGAATGGTGTGTGCCTACGCGCACCGACCGTGGCGGAGAACGCGTACTTACCGGCGCTCCGTTACCGATGGGCCAGGGAGCATGCGACGCTTGCCAAGCTCGGAATTGGTGGTTAGGTTTGAGAAGAGAGCGGTAGAACTTGCGAGGAACCAGGAGAAATGATGATGTGGAAGAACGGATGACGACGATCTAGCCTCTCTCCTCCGGCATTTCCCAGGGTGTGAGGAGGCAGATCACGTGCCTGAAGTACGCACAGACTTCGATGGGTCGGCGGCGACGCGCGCGCGTCAGGCCCGATGGGCGTACGCCGGGATACTGGCGGCGGCGGCGCTGTTGCTCGTGCGCGCCGGCGCTCCTAGGTTCGGCGGTCACCTGCTGGCGATCGCGACCCTCACCGCTCTCAGCGTGTGCGGGCAGCTCGTCACCCATCGCCTGCGAGCTCACGTCGGACGGGTCTTCGACATGGACCTTGGTCTCGTGCTCGTCGCTGTGGTGCTCGCCGGCCCCGCCGCCGGCATCGTCGTCGTCGCCGTGCCCGAGCTGCTGTACCTCACCCGTCGGCGGCGGGCGTTCTGGAATCTCGGCCTCGTCGCCAACTCTGTCTCGATCGCCGCCACCGCTCTCGCCGGCGGCGCCGTGCTGAACGCGCTCCCCTACGCCGGACCGGCGGACGTGGCACGACTGATTGCGGCGGGCGTGGCGATGCTCATCGCCAACTACTTTTTCGCGCGCCTGCTGCTCGCCGTGATGCGGGATGGCGCTTGCCCGGCGGCGCTGATGCGCGCCGAGTTCATCCCGCTGCTGGCGTTCGAGCTCGCCGCGGTGCTGGTCGGCGTGTTGAGCGCGCTGCTGCTGCCCATCGTGGGACTCCTCGCTCTGCTTGGGTTCGCAGCGCTCGTGTACCTTCCCCAGGTCGCGTTCGCCCAGCTGCTGCGCGCCCCCTCGGTCGCCGCGCTAAGCGTCGAGGCGGCCGCGGCGGTGTATCGCGACGCCCTCGCCGTGGAGCTCGACTTCAGCGGACCGGAGCGCCGCAATACCCACGTCGTCGACGCGCTCGCCGGACGGCGGGCACTGCCCGGCGCGCCGGCGCCGGAGAACTCGCTGACCGCGGTGAAGGACGCGCTGCTCGTCACCATCTGCCGGGAACGAGCGCCCGCCCAGGAGAACTTCTCGGCCACGCCGACCGCTCAGGTCGTCCTCGTCGCCCGTCGCTGGGCGGAGCTCACCGCGCGGTGCACGCCGGCGCTCAGCCACCACGAGGCACTGCGCGAACTCCGCACATCCGCGCTTGCCCGAGACGCGCCGCGGGCGCTCGCCGCCGCCGCGCGCATCGTCGAGCGCGAGCATGCGCTCACCGAGCACATCGCCGGGGTACCGCGGCTGCACCGCACGCCGCTGCCGCGGGCGCTGCGCCGCCGGATCGTGCCGGTGGCGGTGGCCCGGCTCACCGCCTGAGCATCACCGGCGCCACCAGCACCGCCGTGCCACCATCATCCGCAGTCAGTCGCGGCGACGGGCGACCACGAACGTCCGGCGGAACGGGAACGCGGTGCCGTACGCGCGGCGGGGATAGGCCTCGCGCAGCCGCGCGGCGTACTGGCGGCTGAACTCGGCACCCGCCTCTGCGTCGAGGGCGGCGAGCACGGGTCGCAGGCCGGTGCCGCGGACCCAGTCGAGCACGGGATCTTCCCCTTCGAGCACGTGGACGTACTCGGTCTGCCAGGCGTCAACGTCCATGTCGCAGCCACTGAGCAGCTCGAGATAGGCGGCTGGCGGGTCGACGGACTCCTCGCCGCGCAGCACCCCGCCGAGCGACTCGCGCCACGACGGCGACTCGGCGAGCTCACGCATGAGCACGTGCGAGGGAGCGCCGAAGTTCGCCGGGACCTGGAAGGCGAGCCAGCCACCGGCGTCCAGCTCCGCCGCCCACTGCACGAGCAGCTCGCGGTGACTCGGCACCCATTGCAGCGCGGCGTTCGAGACGAGTACGTCGACCCCGTCGGCGCGGAAGTCCTCCGCGGCGCCGACCGCGAACTGCACCGAGCCGTCCTCCGGTGCGCGCTCGATCATCTCCGCAGAGCTGTCGATCCCCCGCACGAGCGCCCCGGGCCAGCGCTCGGCGAGCGCCCCGGTGAGATCGCCCGCCCCGCAGCCCAGGTCGACCCCCCCCGGGGGCGCCGCGCCCCCCCCCCCCGCCGGGGGCGGGAAAAACACCCCCCCCCC
>CAXTTD010000024.1:12162-17297 GCA_964246945.1 uncultured Solirubrobacteraceae bacterium
CGCCCCCGGCGCCGCCCCGCGGCCCCCCCCCCCCCCCCCCCCCCCGCGCCCCCCCGCGGGGGGGGCGGGGCCACCGCCACCCGGGCGGTGAGCTCGAAGAACGGCCGACCGCGCTCGCCGGCGTAGCGGCCGTACTGCAGCGGATCCCAGCGCACGGGCGCGCAGTCTACGCGCCGTACACTCACCAGCGATGCCTGGAATTGTGGTCATCGGGGCCCAGTGGGGCGACGAGGGCAAGGGAAAGGTCACCGACATGCTCGCCGAGCGTGCCGATGCCGTCGTGCGCTTTCAGGGGGGCAATAACGCCGGTCACACGATCGTCCGCGGCGATGACGTGTTCAAGCTGCACCTGATGCCCTCGGGCATCCTCTACCCCGGAAAGCTGTGCGTGATCGGCAACGGGGTGGTGATCGACCCCAAGGTGCTCACCGACGAGCTCGACGAGCTGCGTCACCGGCGAGTCGACACCCGCGAGCTGCGGATCTCCGCCAACGCGCACCTGATCATGCCCTACCACATGCTGCTCGATCAGGCGGGCGAGACGAAGCTCGGCAAGCTCGCCATCGGCACCACCCGGCGCGGCATCGGTCCCGCCTACGCCGACAAGGCGTCGCGGCTCGGGATCCGCGCCCAGGACCTGCTGGACGAGAAGATCCTCAAGAAGAAGATCGTCGCCGCGATGGAGCCCAAGCGTCTGTCGCTGCGCCCCTACGCCAAGGATCGGGAGCTCGACCTGCAGTCGATGACCGACGAGTACCTCACCTACGGCCACGTTCTCGAGCCCTACATCGCCGACACCTCGCGGTTGGTGCTCGAACGTCTGGACCGCGACGAGCTCGTGGTCTTCGAGGGCGCCCAGGGCACGCTGCTCGACATCGACCACGGCACCTATCCGTTCGTCACCTCCTCCAACCCGGTTGCCGGTGCGGCCTGCACCGGGGCCGGGGTCGGCCCGCGCGACATCGACGAGGTGTGGGGCGTGGCCAAGGCGTACGCGACCCGGGTCGGCGCCGGCCCGTTCCCCACCGAGCTCCACGGCGCGCTCGGCGACACCATCCGCGAGCGGGGCGGGGAGTTCGGCACGACGACCGGCCGGGCCCGCCGGGTGGGCTGGATGGACCTCGTCGCCCTGCGCTACGCGGCGCGACTGAACTCGCTCACCGCCCTGGCGATCACCAAGCTCGATGTGCTCTCCGGCCTGGATGCGATTCAGGTGTGCGTGAGCTATCGCAGCGCCGAGGGGGCCGAGCTCGGCACCTTCCCCTTCCACCAGACCGTGCTGCATCACGCTACCGGCGTGTACCTGGAGATGCCCGGCTTCAGCGAGGACATCACCGGGGCGCGCTCAGAGGAGGATCTGCCCGCCGCCGCCCGCGACTACCTGCGCTACGTCGCCGAGTTCGTCGGAGTGCCGATCGCGCTCGTCGGCGTCGGTCCGGGCCGCAATCAGATCATCTGGACCGCGGCCTCGCGGACGATGGCGCCCGCGATCGCCGCCGCCTGAGCCGGGCGCTCGGCGAGCACCGCCGGCGGGGACCCGCGGCGGCTCAGCGCCAGCCCTCGAGCAGGTCGGCGTCGTCGACCTCGCGGACGATCTGCGCGGGGACGCCCATCACGACGGCGCGCGCGGGGACGTCGCGGGTCACCACCGCGCCGGCGGCCACGAACGCCTCCTCGCCCACCTCGATACCGGGCGTGAGCACCGCGCCGCCGCCGATCCGGCAGGCCCGGCGCAGCAGCGGACCGCGCAGCGGCTCACCCGAGGGGTGGCGGTTCATCGTGTCGTCGTTGGTGGTGGTGACGCCCGGACCGATGAACACGTCGTCCTCCACCCGGGCGTGCGCGGTGAGGTAGACGAGCGTCTGGATCGACACGCGGGCGCCCACCTCGGTGTCGAAGTCGACCGTGCTCGCGCGCCCGATCACCGAGCGCTCGCCGATCCGTGCCCGCTCCCGAATCTGCGCCTGGTCGCCGACGATCACCCCGGCGGCGAGCGCGGCGCCGGCGTACACGACCGCCCCCGCGCACACGGTCGAGCCCTCGCCGATGCGCAGCTCGCGGCTCTCTCCGGCCGCGCTTGATCCGGGACGCAGCCGCGGGCGCTTGCCGAGCACCGCGCCCGCTTCGACGAGGCAGCCGGCGGCTAGGACGGTCCCGCCGAAGACCACCACGCCGGGCCCGAGCTCCACACCGGCCGCGAGCTCGGCGTCCGGAGAGACAAAGGCCCCACCGGCACGCGGCTCGGGGGCGCGCAGCGCGTCAGCCACAGACCGCGCAGGAGCGGGAGACCAGCTCGGACATGGCGGGGGAGTCTAAGTGGTCGGTTCCGGAGGGTCGCGCCGCGACGACTGGCACGGGGGACTCCGCGCGTCGCTGGTCAGCGCGTTTCAGGCGGGCAGGGAGGTTTAGGATGGTGTTGTGGCCAGCGAGCCTGACGCCCCGCCCATGGACGACACCGAGCGCGCGCGACGGCGCGAGTTCGTGGCCGAGCACCGGACCGCCGTGTTTGGCTATTCCCGCCGGGAGGACGGCCCGTCGATGTCCGTCGTCTACTACGTCATGGACGGCGAACACCGGATTCTGGTCACGACCATGCGCGAGCGTGGCAAGGCAAAGGCGGTAGCCCGCAGCCCCCGAGTGTCGCTATGCGTGCTCGACGAGCAGTGGCCGCTCACGTACCTGTTGGTGTACGCGACCGTCGAGATCGATCCCGATCTGGACCGGGCGACGGATCTGATGATGCGGGTCAGCGAGCTGATGGCCGGTCACCCGATGCCCCCCGAGGCGCGTGCCGACGTCGAGAAGATGTGCCGGCGAGAGCACCGAGTGGTGCTGACGCTATCGCCCTACGCCACCTTCCAGACGCCTCCCCGGCATGTCCGGGAGGCGACCGACCTCGAGGGACTCACGCACTGGACGAGCAACAGCCTGCGCTGGTGAGGCTTCGCCGTTGCGGAGGGCCATGGGAGAACAGTCCCTCCCAGCGGTGCTGAGGTGCCGCCGTCGGCTCGGCCTTCGTCAACGCGCTGCTGGGTCGCCGCCGTCACAGCGGTAGTCTCCGCCAGACGGCCGCGCTCCCGCCGTATTCGTGTAGCCATTGCATGGCGTCACGGTGGTGGTTGACCTCGATGGTTGAGTGGTCTTCCCCGGGGAGGATGTGGGCGTCGACGTCGGGGATGTGATCGCTGAGCCATCGGCCGTGAATGACGGGGACGGCGGTGTCCTGCTCCCCGTGCCACAGCTGCACGGGCCTCTGGATGCGCTCGAGGTCAAAGCCCCAGGGGTTGAGATAGGCCGCCCAGTCCTCCCACCATCCCTGATCGCCTTGCCGCGCGGCCTCGCGGGTGTTGGCGGAGAGATGGTCGGCCAGCGATTGGCTGTGGGCGACGTCGCTGCCTGCGCGATCACCCCAGAGCGCCATCCAGAACGCCGGGTCGCCGCTGCGGGCAAGCTGCTCGATTCCCTCCTCGTGATACTTACGACGGGCGGCGTGTCGATCGGTGAAGAACAGGGCGATCTCGTCACGAAATGCGGACGTTCTCTCGGCCGCGAAGTCAAACCCGGGATTGTTCTGGGGACCCAGTGAAGCGAATACGCACGCTGCGGTGACCCGCTCGGGCAACAGCGCTGCGCAGGCAAGTGCGAACGGTCCGCCGCCCGAGTATCCCCAGGTGGCAAAGCGTTCAAAACCAAGCGCGCCGGTGACGCTGACAGCGTCGCCGGCGCCATCGGCGACGCGACGGTCTGGGCGGGAGGAACTCAGGCCGTACCCGGGTCGGTCGTAGCTCAGCAGCCGAAAGCCGTATCCGGCGGCGAGCGTCACGTGGGACCTCCAGAGCAACCTGGAGCCGGGGCTGCCCGGATGCACCAGCAACGGGAACCCGTCGGTGTCGGCCGCGGCCACCGCAAGATCGCGGCCTCCCCGATCTCGGACAACGCCCGTCTTTACCTTCACGCTGCCAACCTACCGCGCGTCCAGATTGTGGGAGTGGCGACCCCGCGCAGGCCCGAAGTCGTCAATGCGTCCACAACAGCGAAGCAAGCAGGCAGTAGAGGACGAGCCAGGCGATCGTCCTCACGACGAACACGGCGAAGTGGTGATCACTTCACTGATCAGGAGCTTGTGCAGCCCTTGCCGGGCGTGCGTGAGCCGGGCGCCAGGCAGGTGATCCTCACCGCGGGCTGGGTGCGCGCCCGCACGAGGAAGCGGTAGTACTTCCCGACGTAGCGGTGGCGGCTGATCATGATCACCACCCGGGCGTGGGTGCGGAGATCGTGGCGGCGGAAGCTCGGTTCGAGATCGAGCGTGCCCGATCGGGGACACGTCCGCCGGTGGGCGCAGTGGCGGGCCGCCGCGATGCGCTTGGTGCGGGTCGTGAACGGGCACCCCTTCCCTGCGCACCGGATCGTGACCGTCGAGCCGGTGACCGCGCCGTGAACAACGAGCGCGAGGATCTGGGTGTAGTGCGGGGTGTAGTGAAAGGTCCACTGCATGGTGGCGCTGACGCGCCCGAGCACCGTCTTCGACGGCGGCAGCACAACGTGGACCGTCTTGGCCCGTGAAGCCGATCCCCGGAAGTTGACATTGCCGCCGTAGCGGGCGGTCACCGACTGCGAGCCGGTGGCCGAGTACCGAACGGTGCACGTCGCGCCGCCGTCACTGATCGCCACCGCGCCGCAGCCGCGGATCGGCTTGCCGTGGTCGCGGAAAGCCACCGTCCCGGCGGGCAGCACCGGACCGGTCAGGTTGCGCGCGGCGGCGACCGAGGCGGTGTAGGTCGTCGAGCTGCCGCGCGTGACCTCGCCGGAGACGTCCAGCGAGGTCGTGCTGGAGCCCTGCTGGACGGCGATCGACGTGGTCCCGCTCGTCGAGGCGAGCAACGGCGAGCTCGTCGCGGGGGTGAACGAAGCGCTGAAGGTGGGGCTGGAGACCGGGAACGAGGTCGTGCAAGAGGCCGACGCCGTCTCACCGGATCCCGACACGGCGACGCCGGTGCAGCCCGCGAGCGGCGCGCCGTTGGCCGAGAACGTCAGCGTGCCCGTCGGAGCGGTCCCGACGGCGCTCGAGGTGACAACCCCCACGAGGTCTACCGACTGGTTGACGAGCGGCCGCGCGGGCGAGGCCGCGATCTGGA
>CAXTTD010000025.1:0-17205 GCA_964246945.1 uncultured Solirubrobacteraceae bacterium
CGCCCACCGGGACCGCCCCTGGCCTCACCGACGAGGCGGGCGACCTCGCCGCCGCCGCCCGCGACCGCGACGTGAACCCCGAGACCCTCCGGCGCGCCCGTGAGATCGCCGCCCGTCTCGCGGTCGCCCGGCCCCGCCGGGATCCGCACGCGGGCCGTGGCGTCGGTGAGCTTGAGAGCGTCCGTTACCGCGGTGGGTCCGACGAGATCGATCTCGACGCGACGCTCGCGGTGCTCGTCGAGCATCCGCTGCCCACCGAAGACGACATCGTGGTGCGCGAGCGGATCCGCACCCGGCGCGCAGTCGCGCTGCTCGTCGACGTGTCGGGATCGATGCACGGCGAGCGGATCACCACCGCGGCCGCGACCGTGGGCGCGCTCGCCGCCGAGCTCGACGACGACGACCTCGCCGTGATCGCGTTCTGGTCGGACGCGGCGGTGATCCAGCACCTCGGTCAGCGGCGCGGCTCGCGGGAGCTGCTCGAGGAGATGCTGCGGATCCCGGCGAGCGGTCTCACCAACGTCGGCTTCCCGCTCGAGGTCGCCGCGCGGGAGCTGGCAGGCACCCACGGGCGTGACACGCGGGCCATCCTGCTCTCCGACTGCGTGCACAACGCGGGGCCCGATCCGCGGACGCCGGCCGCCGCGCTCCCGCGCCTGGACGTCATGCTCGACACCACCGGCGAGCACGACGCCGAGCTGGCCCGCGATCTCGCCCACCTCGGCCGGGGCCGGCTGGCGGTGCTCCGCGGCCACCGCGACGTCGCCCCGGGCATCTCCCGCTTCTTCGCCCGTTGACCACCGACACCACAGGAGAACCGCCATGAGCGTGATCGTCGTTGCCACCGTCGTCCCCGTCCCCGAGCATCGCGACGAGGTGATCGCCGCGCTGGAGGCGGCGATCCCCAGGGTCCACGACGAGCCGGGCTGTGAGCTCTACGCGCTTCACGAGAACAATGACCGGCTGGTGATGATCGAGAAATGGGCGAGTCCCGAGCTGCTGCAGACCCACAGCGCCGGCGAGAACCTGGCGACGTTGGGCGCGGCGCTCGCGGGCAAGACCGTCGGCGAGCTCGACGTCCAGGTCCTGCGCCCGCATCCCGCCGGAACCGACGCGCAGGGCACGGTGTAGGCGCGGGGCGTGACGGTGGGCTCAGCGAGTGAATCGCGCCGGCGCCAGCGCCAGCTCGACGAGATCGCCACCGCGCTGCCCACGCGCGTGGCCGAGCTCGCGAACCTGTTCCTGCGCCGGACCGATCCGGCGGTCTCGCGTACGGACGTGAGCGTGATGCAGCGGCTCTCCCGGGCGCCTCGCCGAATCACCACCCTGGCCGCCGCGGAGCAGATCAAGCAGCCGGGCATGACGCTGCTCGTCAATCGGATGGAGGAGCGGGGCTGGGCGGTGCGGCGACCCGACCCCTCCGACGGGCGCGCGGTGCTCGTGTCGCTCACCGATGCCGGTCGCGCGGCGCTGGCGCGGCTCGAGGACGGCTATCACGCGATGCTCTCCGCGCACATGGCCGGTCTCGACGATGCGGAGGTCGGGGCGCTGCTCGAGGCGGTGCGGGTCCTCGACGATCTCGTCGCCCGCTTGAAGGCCGGGGAGGGCTGATCGAAGAAGGCGCTCCGCGAGCGGTCACGGGGCGTGAGACGCTGAGCGGGGATCGTCGGTTCGGAGCTCGATCCGCCCGCCGAGGTTGATCAGACGGCCACACCGGTGCTGATGAGCCCGGCGACGGCTGCCGCGGTCTGCGGTCCGAGGTCGGGGTCGGCCCCCCGCCGGGTACGCACGTGCAGATCCTCCGGCCCGACCGCAGGCAGGTCGTCGCGTCGCTCGAGTCCCTCAGGCGCGGGACCCACGGCGGCCAGCAGCGCGACGCCGAGGCCGGCCCGGGCCGCGTGCAGAACGCCGCCGACGTGGGCGGACTCCGCGACGACGTCGCTCGCGAGATCGTGCTCGGCGAGCGTCTGCAGCGCGCGACGGCGAATCGAGCACGGGCCATCGATCGCCACGAGGGGCACCGGTGCGTTGCCGGCAGGGCGCTCCCAGCCCGGCGCCGCGTACCAGCCGAGCGGTAGCGAGCCGGCGTCGAGGCGATCCGCACTCTCGGCATCGCCGATGAAGACGACCACGTCGATCGTGCCCCGGTCGACGGCGTCATTGAGGCGACCGCTGCGATCCAGGCGGAAGCGGAACCCCGCTCCCGGGAACCGTTCGCGCAACGCGCCGGTGACGGCCCCGAGGATGTGATCAGCGGCGTGCTCGGTGGCGCCGATACCGATCGGCGCGCGGGCGGCGCCGAGCCCACCGAGGCGGGCGATCGCGGCGTCGTGGGCCGCGAGTATCCGCCGGGCCTCCGCGACGAGCGCCTCGCCATCCGGGGTCAGGCGCGTCTCGCGACCGTGTCGCTCGAACAACCGCCGCCCGAGCGTGCGCTCGAGCTTGCGAACATGCTGGCTGACGCCCGACTGGGAGAGGTGCAGGGACTCGGCCGCACGATGAAAGCCGCCGAGATCGACGATCGTCGCGAGGCTGCGCAGGGCTGGGATATCGAGGACGGGGGGCACGGGGATGAGAACTCGTCACCGGACTCGGCGCCCCGTACCGCCGTCTACGACGGTCGCCAAAGCCCACCAACTCGATTTATCTTATCGAGTTTGGCGCCGCGCCCGCGCAGGGCGTGGCACCGGCGTCCTGCACCTGCGGGGATGGGGCACCCCGCGTCGCTCGGACCGGATGATCGCCGCCGCTGATCGGTGGCGATCCGGATCTCGCATTGGTCGATCCGCCAAAGCCAACTACTTTGGTCGAGATTATGGAGACGCTGACGCCATCGTCGTTCGACGACCGCTCATCCCGGCCCCTGCGGCTCGGGTTCCTCACCAACGTCCCGTTCTCCTCCGATGCCGGAGGCGCGGCCCGGGGGCTCACCGAGGCGCTGGAGCTGTTCGAGCTCGCCGAGGCGATGGGCCTGCACAGCGGCTGGGTGCGCCAGCGCCACTTCGATAACTATCTCGCCTCGCCGCTGTCGCTGCTGGCCGCCGTGACTCAGCGAACGCGCCGGATCCGTCTGGGGACCGCGATCATCTCGGTGCGCTTCGAGGACCCGATCCGTCTTGCGGAGGACGCCGCGACCGTCGACCTGCTCAGCGGTGGACGGCTCGAGCTCGGCGTCGCCGGGGGCACGCCGGGGCTCGAGGCGATCTTCGGTCGCGGCGCGCTCGAGCATCGGGCGGAGACCCAGGATCGGCTGCGCCGCTTTCGCGCCGCCATCGCCGGCGAGCCGATCGAGCCTCGCTCCCCCGACGCCGATCCGTCGCTCCCCCCGATCACCGTGCGCCCGCAGAGTCCTGGCCTCGCCGGGCGCCTGTGGTACGGCGCGGGCTCGGCCTCCAGCGCGGCGCAGGCCGGCCGTCTCGGCCTCGACCTGCTGCTCTCGACGCTCAACCTCAACCCGACCTCGGAGTCCTTCGAGGAATCCCAGCGCGACAGCATCCTCGCCTACCGCGAGGCCCACGCCGCGGACGCCCGCGCCCCGCGGGTATGCGTCTCCCGGTTGTTCATGCCGGCGGTCACCGCACGTCAACGGGCGCTCTACGCCGAGTTCGACCGGATCCGCCGTACCGAGGGAGCCGCGGGACCGCGTCCGCGGGGGGCGCTGGCCCCGGGCACCTTCATGAAGGGCGGCGACCGCGCCAACCACAACATGCCGGCCGGCGTCCAGCTGTGCCCGATCTACCACGGCGACCCCGACGAGGTGCTCGCCGCCGCCCAGGCCGATGCCGGCCTCGCGCTCGCCGACGAGCTCATGATCTGGTTGCCGCCGAACTTCCCCATCGCCGCGGGCCGCGAGCGGCGCGAGAACGCCCCCGCGCACCGCGCGCCGGCGCGCGGCGGGACCCCGGCGACCCCGCTGCCGGCCGCGCCGCCGGTTGACGGCAGCGGGCGAGGTGTCGCTCGCGACACGAGCGAGATCCTCACCCTGCGCGAGCCCGAGGGCCCGGCGCCGCGGGGGACCCTGATCGTCGTGGCCGGCCGCGGGGAGAACCCCGAGGTCTACCGCCGCTTCGGGACCCGGCTCGCCTTTGACGCCTACCGCGTTCACGTGATCGGGGACCCGGCCGGCGATCCGCAGGGCGCCAAGGCCCAGATCGCCGCGGTGCTCGCCAACCCGGATCTGCCAACCCCGCTCGTGCTCGTCGGTTCCGATACCGGCGCGCTGTTCGCGGCCGCCCTGGCCGCCGGGGGTGCCCTGGCGGGCCTCGCCGGACTGGTCGTGGCCGGTCTCCCCGTCGCGCTGGACGGGCTCCCCCCGGGCGACTGGGAGGAGGAGCTCGACGCGCGCACGACGTGCCCGACGCATCGCGGCCGCATCTCGGATGAGATCGTGGCGCCGGGTGCGCTCTACGCCCCGGTCCCGGACGGGTGGACGCGGGCGGCCGCACTCGAGGACATCGCGGTGCCGACCCTCGCCATCCACGGCCAGGAGGACTCGATCAGCCCGCTCGAGGAGGCCCGTGACGCGCTGAGCGCGCTCGGCGAGCTCGAGCTCGTCACCGTCGTCGGCGCCCGCCACGACGCGCTCAACGATCGGTCCCACCGTACGGTCGCCGCGACGGTCGTCATGTGGATCGAACGGCTCAAGCTGGACCCGGGGATGGCGCCGATCGCCACCGTCGAAACGCGCGGTGCCGACCGTGTCTAGATACGTGATCATCGGCGCCGGCGCGATCGGCGTGACCCTTGCGGCGCAGCTGCAGCGGGCCGGGGTGTCCGTCGTGCTGGTGGCCCGCGGCGCGCAGCTGCGGGCGGCTCAGGCCGGCGCCATCAGCTACGTCCGGCCGGAGGGCGAGCGCCTGCTGACGGTCCCCATCCACGACGGCCCCGGTGAGCTGCAGCTGACCGAGGACGACATCCTCGTGGTCGCCACCAAGACCCAGGACGTGGACACCGCCCTGGCTCGCTGGTCGCGCAGGCCGATCACCCGGTCTGACGGCGCCGTCGCCGACGCCGGCGATGCGCTCCCGGTCCTCACCACCCAGAACGGACTTGAGGCCGAGCGCGTGGTGCTGCGTCACTTCCGCACGGTGATCGGGGGCGTGCTCGCCCTGGCGGCGCACTTCGTCGAGCCCGGGGTGGTCGTCGCGCCCGGTGCGCCCGCGGTCGGGCACGTCTGGCTCGGTGCCTACCCCGATCGCGCGTGTGGGGTCGCGGAGACGATCGCCTCCGACCTGCGGGCCGCCGATCTCGAGGCACAGGCGGTGGCCGACATCTCCCGGTACAAGCACGGCAAGCTCGTGCTCAGTTCGACCTTCGTGCTCGACGCGCTGTACGCGCCCGGCCCGCTGCGCGACCGAGCCGCGGCGCTGCTGCGCGAGGAGGCCGCGGAGGTGCTCGCGGCCGCAGGGTTGCCGGTCGCCGATCTCGGCGCGACGCTGGCCGGGGCCGCCCGCCGTGCCGACCCGCAGCCCACGGGCGAACGCGGCTACCGCGGAACCTCGACCTGGCAGAGCCTCGCGCGTGCCCGGTCGATCGAGACCGACTACCTCAACGGCGAGATCGTGTTGCAGGCGCGGCTGGCGGGAGGCCGCGCGCCGGCCCACGAGGCGATGGTGGCGCGGATCCACGCCGCCGTGCGCGATCGCCTCACCGCTCGTTCGCTCGGTGACGCCGACCTGCGGGCCACGCTGCCGCAGCTGGCCGACGGCACCGGACCCGACGCCGCTCGCGAGGCGGTGCTCGTCGACGCTCACGAGCTGCACCGCAGCCTGCGCGGGGTTCATCCCCCCGCGGTGCTCGACATTCGCTGGAAGCTCGGCGACCCCGACGGTCGACAGCACTACGGCGACGGCCACATACCAACCGCCGTCTACGTCGATCTGGACCGCGAACTGGCCGCGCCGGCCTCCTCCGAGGACGGGCGTCACCCATTGCCCGACGTGGCAGACCTGCAGGCGGCGGCCCGTGCATGGGGCGTGGGTCACGGCCAACGCGTCGTCGTGTACGACGACGCCGGCGGCCTGGCGGCGGCTCGCGCCTGGTGGGTGCTGCGCTGGGCCGGCATCGCGGACGTGCGCATCCTCGACGGCGCGCTCGACGCCTGGCGGCGGACCGGCCTGCCCCTGGAGACCGGGGAGGGCGGGGCGGTTCCCGGCGATGTGACCCTCGGCGAGGACCACCTGCCGGTGCTCGACGGCGACGGCGTCGCCGCGTTCCCCGAGGAGGGGATCCTGCTCGATGCGCGCGCCGGCGAGCGCTACCGCGGCGAGCACGAGCCGATCGATCCGCGCGCCGGTCATGTCCCGGGCGCGATCAGCGCGCCCACCACCGACAATCTCGACGGCGAGGGCCGCTTTCTCCCCGGCGCGCGGCTGCGCGAGCGCTTCGCGCAGCTCGGGGTCGACGGCCGGCGTCCGATCGGCGTCTACTGCGGCTCGGGCGTCACCGCCGCGCATCTGCTCGCGGCGCTCCAGATCGCCGGATGGGATGCCGCCCTGTTCCCGGGGTCGTGGTCGGCCTGGTCCTCGGACCCGCGCCGCCCGGTGGCCGTCGGAGCCCTCCCCCACTGACCCATATCTCCTTTCGTCCTCCAGGAGCAACGCCACATGCCAGTCGAATTCATCAGCGCCACCCACATCTCCGAAGACCACCGCAAGGTCGGGATGGGCTTCACCGGGTTTGACCCGGACTACACGCGTCGCTTCGTCCACGCCCTCGACGACGGGGGCTTTGACTGGACGCTCGTTGCCTACGGGTCGCCGTCACCGGACTCGCTGCAGCTCGGGCAGTTCGTGGCCAATCACTCCGAGCGGGTCAAGCCGATGATCGCCCACCGTCCGGGCTTCCAGTTCCCGACGCAGGTCGCCAAGGCGTTCGCCGGCCTCGAGCGGATCTCCGGGGGGCGGGTCGGGATCCACATCATCACCGGCGGCTCCGACGTCGAGCAGCGCCGCGAGGGCGACTACACCACCAAGGTCGAGCGCTACCGGCGCTCTGATGAGTTCGTCCAGATTCTGCGCAAGGTCTGGTACGAGGACGGCCCGATCGGCTTCGAGGGCGAGTTCTACCGCTTCGAGGACTTCGAGACCGACGTGAGGCCGATCCACGGTCCGATCCCGATCTCGATCGGCGGCTCCTCGCAGGAGGCCTACGAGGTCGGCGGTCGGCTCGGCGACATCTTCGGGCTATGGGGCGAGCCGCTGAAGGAGACCGCGGAACAGATCGCGACCGTCAACGCGATCGCCGATACGGCGGGGCGCCCCCGACCGCGGATCTGGAACTCGTTCCGTCCGATCGTCGCACCGACCGACGAACTGGCCTGGGAGAAGGCCCATGCGATCCTCGCCCAGACGCAGGCGGCGATGGCCGGTGCCGGCGGCGAGGCGCTGCGCCGCTTCGGCGGCCAGGAACCGCAGAACGTCGGCGCTCAGCGATTGCGTGCCGTCGCGCAGCGCGGTGACCTGCACGATCGGGCACTGTGGATGCCGTTGGCCAGGGAGCTCAAGGGCTCGGGTTCGACGACGGCGCTGGTCGGCAGCTACGAGACCGTCGCCCAGGCGCTCGTCGACTACGCGGCGATCGGCTGTGACCTGCTCTCGATCCGCGGCTGGGACGTCTTCAACGACATGGTCGACTACGGCCGCTACGTGCTGCCGTTGGCCAAGCAGGAGCTCGCCCACCGCGAGGCGACCGGCCGCCCGGTGGTGCTCAACCCCGACTCCCGCCCGACGGAGGTGATCGCATGAGTACCGCCGACCTCTCGCTGCACCTGCGGCCCGTCGACCTCTCCGACGCGGCACTGTCCCGCGTCACCGAGCAGCTCGCCCAGACGGCGGAGCGCTACGACCGCTCTGGCGACTTCCCGTGGGAGCCGATCCACGTCGTGCACAACGCCGGACTGCTGCGCTTCGCGATCGGCTCCGCCTCCGGCGGCCAGGACGTGTCGATCACCGACATCGCCCGGGTCCTGCAGGCGCTCGGCCGCGGCGACGCCTCGGTGGCGCTCATCTGTGCGATGACGATCGCGATGCATGCCGCTCAGTCCAAGGCGGGCTGGTGGCCCGAGGAGCTGTACCGCAAGGTGGTCGCCGAATCGCTCGAGCGACCCGTCCTGCTCAACGCGATCCGGGCCGAACCCGAGCTGGGCGCGCCCGCCCGCGGCGGGCTGCCCGCGACCAAGATCCGGCGCACCGCCGACGGCTGGGTGGTGCGTGGCCGCAAGGGCTTCGCCACCGGCTGTGAGGGACTCGCGTATCACATCGTGTGGGTGGCGACCGAGGACGAGGATCCGCTGGTGGGCCACGTCATCGTTCCGGGTGACGACCCCGGCATCGAGATCATCAGGACCTGGGATCACCTCGGCATGCGGGCGACGAGCACCCACGATGTCGTCTACCGCGACGTCGAGGTGCCGCTGGAGAACTTCACGGGCCTGCCCGCCTCGCGCCAGACGCCCGGGATGAGCGAACGGGCGCTGCTCGGATTGTGGGTGGCGGTGAGCGCGCTGTACCTGGGCGTCGCCCGCGCCGCCCAGGACTTCTTCGTGCGCTTCGCCAATGAGCGTGTCCCCACCTCGCTGGGTCGACCGATCGCAACCACCGAGCGCATGCAGACGGTCGCGGGCGAGATCGAGGCCCAGCTGATCGGCGCCGAACAGGTCCTGTACGGGCTGGCGGGTCGCATCGATGCCGGCGACACCGCGGCCAACCAGCTCGCGCCCGCGGGCAAGCTGCTGGCGACGCGGGGCGCGGTGAGCGCCGTGCAGACCGCGGTGGCCGCGCTCGGTAACCCCGCGCTGACCCGCCACAACCCGATCGAGCGCCACCTGCGCGACGTCCTCTGCTGCCGTATCCACCCGCCGCAGGACGACGCGGCGCTGATCGGCCTGGGCCGACAGGCGCTCGCGCGCTACGACGAGGGGCGGGCGAGCAGTTGAGTCGACACTCCTGACCGAGCCCTCACGGTTCGGAGACTCACCTGATCTTCACGTTAGAGGTCGGGCGGCCGAGTAATCTGCACTATCTCTACTAACTAACTTATATTTATGAGTCTGAGTCGCTTCCTGGCCCGGCGTCCGTCACTCACGGGGCGGGGGCGGCTCAGCTGACGCCTCTCAGCAGAAGGATGACGCCCCATGCATAGACGAAGCCGTTTCCGACGTGTCACCGTGAGCGCAGCCGCGCTCCTGGGCAGTGTGCTGGTGCTCGCCGCATGCGGCGGTTCATCGTCGTCCGGCGGCTCTCAGGGCTCCGGTGGCTCGTCGGGCTCCGCGTCCGGGAGCAGCTCGAGCCAGTCGGCGGGCACGCCCAAGCAGGGCGGCAACCTCACCATCCTGATCCAGGAATTTCCCTCTGGCTGGGTGTCGAGCGTGAGCTCGTTCTCAAGCTACGAGGGCAATCTGTGGCGTGACATTGCCGACAACCTCGTGTACGTCTCGTCCACCGGCAAGGTGAGCCCGTGGCTGCTGACCAGCTGGAAGAGCGAGGATGGCGCCAAGAAGTTCATCCTGCACATCAAGCCCGGTGTCACCTTCTCCGACGGGACGCCGCTGAACGCGCAGGCGGTCGTCGACAACATCAACCTCTGGGCCCACGGCGACAAGGCCAAGGGGATCGCTCAGATCGCGCTGTTCCCGGCGCTCTACTACACCGGCGCCAAGGCGATCAACACCGACACCGTCGAGGTCGACTTCTCCAAGCCGACGCTCGGCTTCATCCCGACGCTCGGCTACGCCGGCTGCATCGTGCTCTCACCAAAGACGCTGGCGATGTCGCCCAACCAGCAGGCCGTCCTCACCAACGACATCGGGACCGGGCCGTTCGTGGTGAAGTCCTACAAGCAGGGCGTCTCCTACACGCTTGATAAGCGAACCGACTACCGCTGGGGCTCGCCGGCGTTCAGCCACACCGGTCCGGCGTACCTGGACTCGATCACCTACAAGGTCGTCGCTGACGCGACCACCCGCGAGGAGGCCGTGGAATCCGGTGACGCACAGGTGGCCTATGACCCGAACGTCGCGGACATCCCCACGCTGAAGGCAAAGGGACTGTCCATCGGCACCCCGAGGTACCTCGGCTTCACCGACGGCTTCTACATCCAGGCCGACGAGGCGCCGTTCAACGAGCTCTCGGTCCGGCAGGCGCTGCAGCATGCGATCAACCGTCAGCAGATCCTGAGCACGGTCTATCCGACGGGCTTCACCACGGTGGCGCAGTCGTTCATTCAGAGCAATGTCCCCGAGGCTCAGAACGACTCGGCGCTGTTCAGATACGACCCGTCGGAGTCCGAGAAGCTGCTGGGCGCGGCCGGCTGGAAGGTCGGCAACGGCGGCTACCGCTACAAGGACGGCAAGGAGCTGACCTTCGACCTGATCCCGAACCCGTACGTCCCCTCGACCCAGCAGGAGGACGAGCTGATCGCCCAGCAGCTGAAGAAGATCGGCATCGACGCGCCCCTGAAGATCATCCCGCTGGCCAACTACCTGGTGGTCGAGAAGCCGCCGATCCCGCCGGTGCTGTCGCAGTCCCGCAGTTTCGCCGACTTCTCCACGGTCGGCGGCGTGCTCACGAGCCTCAACGGCGGCGAGAACTGGTTCGGCGTCGGCACCCGCGATAAGACGCTCGACAAGCTCTCGGACGAGATCGAGTCCGCGTCGAGCACCCGCCAGCGCGACAAGTACGCGGACGAGGTGCAGAGGTACGTCGTCCAGCAGGGCTACTACGACCCGATCCTCAACCTGGTGCAGCGCGTCTACGCGTATGCCCCCAACGTCCACGGGGCGACCTACAGCGGCACCGCGTTCGTCGACTTCTACGACACCTGGCTGTCATGAGCGCGATCGGCGTTCTCGGCAGCCCCCCTCCCCCCCCCCGGCCCCCGGGGGGGGCGCCCCCCCCGATCCGGCATCGGCGTCCCTACCTGCTCTACGCGCTGCGGCGGGTCATCCAGGCAATCGTGGTCATCATCCTCGCCTACGTCATCACCTTCCTGGTGATCTCGGTACTCGGCGCAAACCCGATCCAGACCACGTTGTCCAGCCCCCAGGCGGCGCTGAGCCCGGCGTCGATCAAGAAGCTGGAGGCGTATTACGGCGTCAACGGGTCGATGCTGCATCAGCTGTGGCTCGGGCTCTCGCGGTTTTTGCGGGGCCAGCTGGGGACCTCGCTGCAGTATCACCTCCCGGTCTCGCACCTGATCCTCACCGCGCTGCCCTACACGCTCAAGCTTGGCGGGATGGCGTTGCTGATCTCGATCGTGTTCGCCTGCCTGCTCGCCTACGGCAGCCAGCGGTTTCCGCTGGCGGCCGGGCGCAGCTTCATCCGGTCGATCCCGTCGTTCTTCCTGTCGGTCCCGAACTTCGTGATCGGCCTGCTGCTGATCCAGCTCTTCTCGTTTCACTTTCACGCCTTTGACGTGTTGAGCCCCGACAACCTCGTCGGCACGATCTGCGCCGCGGTCGCGCTGGCGATCCCGATCTCGGCGCCGCTGTGCGAGGTGCTGATCGCCAACCTCGACACCGAGGGCGCGCAGGAATACGTGCTTGTCGCGCGCTCGCGCGGCCTGTCGGAGGCCAGGATCTTCCTGCGCCACCTCGTCAAGCCCTCCAGCGTGCCCGCGATCACCATGTTCGCGATCATCATCGGCGAGCTGATGGGCGGAGCGCTCATCACCGAGGAGGTGTTCGGTCGCACGGGCGTGGGCACCGTCATGTTCCAGGCGGTCTCGACCGGCGACGCGCCGGTGCTGCAGGCGGTGGTGGCGCTCGCCGCTGCGGTGTTCGTCACCGCGAACCTGATCGCCGACCTGATCGCGCCGCTGGTCGATCCGCGCATCGAGCTGGTCGGCCCCCGCGCCGCCGGCGGGCTGGTCCGGGGTCTCGGGCGCGGCTTTCAGGCCGGCAGCCGGATGGGGGCGAGATCGTGAGCTTCGTCCCTGTGCCCAGCGTCCGCGCATTCCCGGTCTCGCGGCGCCGGGTCCTGGCCGGGCTGCCGCCGACGGTGATCCTGTCGTTCGTGATCGTGGTGATCGTCTTGCTGTGGGCGCTGTTTCCGTCGCTGTTCACCTCCCACAGCCCGGTGAACGCCGTCCCGTTGGACAAGTTCGAGTCGATCAGCTCGGCCCATTGGTTCGGGACGGACTATCTCGGCCGGGACGAGTTCACGCGCGTGATCTACGGCACGCGGTCCTCGGTGCTCAACGCGTTCGTCGCGGTCGGCATCGGTCTGCTCATCGGAGGCACCTTCGGGCTGCTGGCCGGGTTCCTGGGCGGGCTGGTCGACGTGACCGTGGGCCGCGCGGTCGACGTGATGCTCGCCATCCCGGGCTTCCTGCTGGCGGTCGCGCTCGTCGTCTCGCTCGGCTTCAATACGATCAACGTGGCGATCGCGACCGGCATCACCATGACCGCGATCTTCGCCCGCATCATGCGCGCCGAGGTGCTGAAGGTCCGCCAGGCGGTGTTCGTCGAGTCCTCCTACCTCCAGGGCGGATCGCGCCGCTTCGTTCTGTTCGGTCACATCCTGCCCAACGCCTACCGGTCGGTGCTGGCGCTCGCGGTGCTCCAGCTCGGCAACGCGATCATCATCATCGCCGCCATCGCCTTCCTCGGTTACGGCTCCCCGCCGCCCGCGGCGGACTGGGGCCTGCTCATCTCCAACGGAGCGCAATATCAACAAATCGCCCCGTGGCTCATCTACTGCCCGGCGGCAGTGGTCGTGATCACGGTGCTCGCAATCAACAGGATCAGCAGATGGCTACGCAACACGAACTAACCCAGGCCGCCGATCGGTCTCAGAGCGGTCCGGTAGCCGGTGACCCGAGAGCGTCGCTGCTCGGCGTCGAGGGGCTCTCGGTCGCCTACGGCGACCAGCAGGTGGTGGCCGACGTCAGCTTCACACTGGGCCGCGGCGAGAGCCTCGCGCTCATCGGCGAGTCCGGATCGGGCAAGACGACGATCGCCCGGACCGTGCTGCGACTGCTCCCGAAGGGGGCGAAGCTCCTGGCCGGAACCATTACCTTCGACGGCAGGAGCGTCGCCGGCATCCCCGATCGTGAGTTCCGCGCGTTGCGCGGTACGCAGCTCGGATTCGTCCCGCAGGATCCGGGCAACGCCCTGAACCCCGTCCGCACGGTCGGGGTCCAGGCGCACGAGAGCGCGCGGGTGCTCAAGCTGCGCAGCCGGGCGGCGGAGCGGCAACGGATCCTTGAGACCTTCACCGAGGTCGGGCTCTCCGATCCGGAGCGGATCTACCGATCCCACCCCCACGAGCTCTCCGGCGGGATGCTGCAGCGGGTGCTGATCGGACTGGCGCTGCTGCCACGCCCGTCGTTGATCGTCGCCGACGAGCCGACCTCGGGCCTTGACGTGACGATCCAGAAGACCGTGCTCGACCTGTTCGAGAGCCTCAAGGCCTCGCTCGGCCTCAGCCTGCTGTTCATCACCCACGATCTGGCGATCGCCGCCGAGCGCGCGGATCACCTGGTGGTGCTGAAGGACGGCGTGGTGCAGGAGCACGGTCCGTCCGGGACGGTGTTCGCCGCGCCCCGGTCTGCCTATGCGCGCGAGCTCCAGGCCGATGTGCCGGCGATCAACCCCGACCGTTACCGGGCGATCCACGTCACTCGCAGCACCGCGGAGCGCAACGCCCTCGGCAACCAGATCGAGGTGCGTTCGGTCTCAAAGACGTTCGGCGACCTCACCGCCGTCGATGAGGTCTCGTTCACCGTGCAGCGCGGCAAGACCCATGCGCTGGTCGGCGAGTCGGGCTCCGGCAAGACGACGACCGTCCGGCTGCTGCTCGGGCTCGAGGGCGCCGACGCTGGGGAGATCGTGGTCGGCGACGCGGTGGTCAACGGGCATTCGAGGTCCCAGTGGCGCTCGGTGCGCCGGCAGCTCCAGCTCGTGTATCAGAACCCGTTCACGTCGCTTGATCCGACGTGGCGCGTCGGCAGGATCGTGCGCGAGCCGCTGGATCGATTCGGGGTGGGCGAGAAGGGTGAGCGTCGCAAGCGGGTGACCGAGGCGATTCGCTCCGTGGGCCTGCCCCAGGAGATGGTCGCCCGCAAGCCGGCCAGCCTCTCCGGCGGTCAGCGCCAGCGAGTCGCGATCGCCCGGGCGCTCGTACTGCGACCCGACGTGCTCGTCCTCGACGAGCCGACCTCCGCGCTCGACGTGACCGTGCAAGCCGAGACCATCGATCTCCTGTTCCGGTTGCAGAGCGAGCTCGGCCTCACCTACCTGTTCGTCTCCCACGACCTCTCGCTGGTGCGCCAGATCGCTGACACGGTGTCGGTCCTGCAGCGCGGGCGCGTCGTCGAGTCCGGAGCCGTGGAGAGGATCTTCTCCGAGCCGGAGCACCCCTACACCCGCGCCCTGCTGGACGCGATCCCGGCGGTGCTCAGGCGCGGAGTGATGGGATCGTGCCCGGCCGTTCAGCCGACCAGCCGCGGCGGCTCATAGGCACGTACCGCGGGCAGCGGCCCAGCGTGGCGTCGCACCGAGACGAGTACATGGGCGCCGCTGCACGCCTGCGCCAGGGCGGAGGTGCCGACGTCCACGGTCAACACGTTGACGTTCCCGTTGACGCAGTCCGCGACGTGAGCTGCCGACCCGTCAAACCATGCCCCGGTGTGCATCTGCGCGACCCCTGGCATGACACTGTCGGTGAGTACCACCCCCGCCAGCAGTGACCCCTGCGGGCTGACGACGTGGGCGACGTCGCCGGCGCGCAGCCCCCGGGCGGCCGCGTCATCGGGATGCAGACGGATCGGCTCGCGCCCGGCCACCTTGGTGCCCTGGCTCGCCTGGCCCATGTCGTGCTGACTGTGGAGCCGGTGGCTGGGTTGATTGCAGAGCAGATGGAGGTCGAACTCCTCGGCGAGCGGCGCGCGCCACCACTGGGTCGGTGTGAGCCAGCGGGCATGGGCGGGCACATCGGGCTGCTGGAAGGCGGCGAGCGTCTCGGAGTAGAGCTCGATCCTGCCGCTCGGCGTCCCGAGGGGGTTGCGCTCGGGGTCGGCGCGAAAGTCCGTGAACACGGTGTCGGTGTAGGGCACCTGAGGCAGATCCACGCCGCCTGCGGACCAGAACTCGTCAAACGGCGGAGCGGACGGCGTGTCGGGCGACGCTCGCCACTCCTCGTAAAGCCGACGCAGCCAGCCCCGGGTGTCGAGGCCCTCGTCGAAATCCGCGCCGAGCCGGTGGGCCAGATCGGTGAGGATCGCGAACTCCTCCCGTGCCCCCGCCAACGGCTCCACGGCCTTACGTGACACCCGCAGACGGGCATCGCCGTGGCCGGCCGCGACATCGTCACGCTCCAGCGAGGTGGCGACCGGTAACACGATGTCGGCGTGCTTGGCGGTCGCGGTCCAGTGCGTCTCATCGACCACCAACGTCTCCAGGGTCGCGAACGCCCGGTGCAGGCGACGCAGGTCCTGGTGGTGGTGAAACGGGTTGCCGCCTGCCCACCAGGCGAGCCGGATCCGCGGATAGCGGTAGGTCCCGCCGTCGTACACGAACGGCTCGCCGGGATGGAGCAGCATGTCACTGATGCGTGCGCATGGGATGAACGCCGAGACCGGATTGGCGCCCTGCGGGAAGACCGGCACCGCCACCCTCCGGGACCCGACGCCGTAGTCGCCCATCGACCCGAACCCGTGGACGAAGCCGCCACCCGGGAGGCCGATCTGGCCGAGGAACGCGGCGAGGGTCACCTCCGCGAACACCGGCTGCTCCCCGTGCTCGCCGCGCTGGAGCGCGAACACGACGTTCACCAGCGTGCGCGCCGCCGCCATCTCGTGGGCGAGCGCTCGCAGCCGGCCCGCGGGAACGCCGGAGATCGTCTCGGCCCACTCGGGGGTCTTGGCCACACCGTCCTCGCCGAGGACGTAGCTGCGCACGCGCTCGGCCCCGACGGTGTAGCGGTCCAGAAACGCGTCGTCGGCCAGCCCGTCGGCGATCAGCACGTGGACCAGCGCCAGCATCACGGCGGTGTCGGTTCCGGGCATGGTCGGGATCCATTCGAAGTCGAGATCCGAGAACACGTCATCGCTCTGTGCCGAGAAGGAGACGATCCGGGTGCTCGCGCCGGCCTGACGAGCCAGCCGTGAGCCGACGTGACGGTGGTGCCCGCCGGGCACCACCCAGCTGTTGGAGCGCCGCAGCCCACCGAAGCTGACCAGCAGATCGGTGTGTTCGGCGATGTCGGGCCAGGAGACCGGCTTCATCCGCACGTCGAGGGCGCCCTGGGCGCCGACGAGGTGCGGCAGCAGCACCATGCTGGCGCCGCGGCTGTAGTCGTTGACCGACCGGGTGTATCCCCCGATCCGGTTGAGGAACCGGTGCAGCTGGCTCTGGGCATGATGGAAGCGGCCGGCGCTCGCCCATCCGTAGGAGCCGCCGAAGATCGCCTCGTTGCCGTGCTCGCGACGCACGCGGTCGAGTTCTCCGGCGAGGAGATCGAGCGCGGTGTCCCAGCCGACCTCAACGTATTCGTCGTTGGGCTCGCCGCGACGCTCGTCGGGTCCCGGGCCGCCATCGAGCCACCGACGCCGCACGGCCGGCCACGCGACTCGCGCCCGTGCCCGATGCGCGCCGGCCACGTTGGCGATCGCCGGGGCCGCGTCGGGGTCGTCCGCGTGTGGTTCCACATCCAACAGACGCCCGTCCGGCGAGACACGGACGACATAGGTCCCCCAATGGGAGCTGGACTCGACCCGTCTGACGACTTTGCGGACTATCTAAATCAGGATAGTGGGAGACGCGCACCCGGTCCGGCTCGCTTTCTCTGAGACGCCTGCGCTGAGATCGGAGAGCTCATCGGGCCGGACCTGGCCGCCTGAGGCCAGCGAAGGCGCGACGGATCGCTGCGGTCCGGGCCGTGGGCGAGCGCTGATAACCGGCGATGCCGACGGCGAGGAGGAGGGCGACGCCGTCGAACAGGTCCGGGATCCAGAGCGGCGCTCCCGCCAGCTGAAGGCCCTTGACCCCGGTGGCGATCACGTAGGTGCCGAGGACGGTGCCCCACACGTTGCAGCGGCCACCGCGGAACTGGGTCGACCCGAGGAACACCGCGGTGATCGTCGGCAGCAGGTAGGGCGGACCAATGGTCGGATCGCCGGTGGCGATCTGGGAGCTCTGGAGGAGGCCGGCCAGCGCGGCGATCACCCCGCAGGTGACGGTGGCGGACAGGATCACCCGCGAGGTCC
>CAXTTD010000026.1:0-10584 GCA_964246945.1 uncultured Solirubrobacteraceae bacterium
GAAAACAGGACACAAGCTGTCCGTCTTGTGATGCAGGGTCGAACAAGCGGAACACGGTTGTCCGCTTCAAGCCCAGGTCGCCGATGAGAACTCGATCCATGACAGATCCAGCCGCCACGTCTTCGTGGCCGGAACGCGCCGCCGTCGAGGGGTCATCCGTCTCCACCGAACTGGTCCGCAGCCGGCGCCCGCGGCCTGCGGATCAACGCCGAGTTCGAGATCGACCACAAGGCCGCCGGCTTTGCGTTCAAGAAGCTGCCGCGAAGCGTCGGGATCGAGGCGTGGATCACGCTGGAGCCCGCCGCCGTCTGAGGGCAGCATCCCGTAGCGCACCGGTAGCGTGCGGTTCGCGTCACGAGGCGCCGGGTAACTCGTCGGAAACGACCAGATCGCGCAACGGCGCCAGCGTGGCGCCGCGCAGCGATTCCGGAGGCGGACATCGTGGACGACGACGACATTACGACTGGTGACGGCGGCGCGGACGGTCCGGCGGAGCCGGGTCCCGAGGGGCCGGCGGACGGCGGTGCGGGTACCGGTGACGGTGGCGCGGATGGTCCGGCGGAGCCGGGTCCCGAGGGACCGGCCGACGGCGGCGCGTGAGCTTTACCCGCCGCACGCATGACTCATGACGTACAGACGGGCGACATGGCGCTCGCGCGCTGTGTCGCCGGTTCTGCGGAGACGTTTGCCGAGGAGAACTGGGGACGCGCGCCGCGGTTGACCCGCGCCGACGAGCTGGCGTCGGACTTCACCGACCTGCTCTCGGTCGCCGCCGTCGACGAACTGGTCTCGCAGCGCGGACTGCGGACGCCGTTCCTACGCATGGCCAAGGACGGCGCCGTGCAGCCGGCGGCGTCGTTCACCCGCGGCGGTGGGGCCGGAGCCGGCATCGCCGACCAGGCGGCCGACGACAAGGTGCTGGTCGCCGTCGCCGCCGGTGCGACGCTGGTGCTACAGGGCCTGCACCGCACCTGGCCTCCGCTGGTGGACTTCGGCGCGCGGCTCGCCGACGAGCTCGGCCATCCCGTCCAGATCAACGCGTACATCACCCCGCCGCAGAATCAGGGCTTTGCGCCCCACCACGACGTCCACGATGTGTTCGTGCTGCAGGTGTCCGGACGCAAGGCCTGGACGGTTCACCAGCCGGTCGTCGAGAACCCGCTCGAGACCCAGCCGTTCGACGGGTTCAAGGCCGCGATCGCCGAGCGCGTCACGGAGGCCGCGCTCATCGACACCGTGCTGGAGCCCGGAGACGCGCTGTACCTGCCGCGCGGCACCATCCACTCCGCCCAGGCGCTGGGGGAGACATCGATCCACCTCACCGTGGGCGTACAGCCGCTCACCCGCTCCCTGCTCGCGCGGTTCCTGCTCGATGCCGTGCAGAACGATCCGGAGCTGCGGGCATCGCTGCCGATGGGCGCCGATCTCGCCGACCCCGACGTCCTCGCGCCGCACCTCGCTGCCACCGTCGCGGCCCTGCACGCCGCCCTGGCGGCGGTACCGGGATCGCGGATCGCCGAGCGGGTTGGCACCCACCTCATGCAGCGCACCCGTCCGGCGGCGATCGGACCCCTCGCGCAGCTCGCGGTGGCCGACGCGCTCGAGTCCGACACCCCACTGCGGCGCCGCGGCGCGCTGCGGCTGCGTCTCGCGCCGGGCACCGACGCCGACGGCCGCGAGCGACTGAAGATCGTGCTCCTCGACCGGACGATCGAGCTGCCGGCCGATGCCTCGGAGGCCGTCGAGCTGATCGTCGACGGGCACGAGTTCACGCCCGTGGACCTGCCCGGTCTCGATCCGGAGGCCCAGCTGACGCTCACCCGCCGCCTGCTCCGAGAGGGCGTGCTGGTGCCGGCGTGAGCCGGTCGCGCTGGCCCAGCGGGCCGGATGAGCGGTGCGCGCCCCGGGCGCAGCTGCGCGGCGATCACATGCTCGGTACCGCGTTTCCCGCGGCGCGGCTGATGCTTGTCGAACAGCCCTTCCCGTGGGGACCGGAGGGTCTGCGCACATCGCGCTTCGATCCGGCGGCTGCGCTGGCGCTCGAGGCCCGGGGGCGGGCCGAGGGCGTGCGCGTCCAGGCCATCCGTCGTCCGGGACGCCACCCGGACGGCGGGCGGCGGCGGTGGGCCATCGCCGACACTCGGGAGGCGGCGCCGGTGATCCGCTGGGGTGAGTTCGCCGACGACGCCGAGCTGCTCGATCTCCCCCTGGACGGCTCACGGGGCGAGTCGGACCCGACCCCGCTCTACCTGGTGTGCACGCACGGCCGGCACGATCCCTGCTGCGCCCAGCGTGGCCGCCCGCTGACCCGGGCGCTGGCGGCGGTCCGTCCCGGTCAGGTCTGGCAGGCGAGCCATCTCGGCGGTTGCCGGTTCGCGCCCACCGTGCTCGTCCTGCCGCTCGGACTCATGTACGGGCGGGTTCCGGTATCGGCCGCCGCCGAGTTCGTCGCGGGCGCCGAGGCGGGCGAGGTCATCGGCTCCCGGCTGCGGGGGCGCATCGGCATCCCGCCGGCAGCGCAGGCTGCGATCGGCTTCGCCCACGAGCAGCTGTCACTGCCGCGCTCTCGCGACGTCTCGCTGGTGTCGACGACGCCGGTGGACGGCGGGACGGTGCTGGTGCGGGTCGGCACCCCGCACGGTGTGCACAAGGTCACCGTGAGACGCGAGCGCGTCGACGCCGCCGGGCTCACCTGCGCCACGCCCGGGCCGAGCTGGTTCGTCGCCCATCGCCCGGTGGCGATCGAGCCGGTGGACCACCGGTAGGCGCGCCGCAGGACGTCCGCGAGCCCGGCCCGCGCGCAGTCCGATCGACCAGTGAGGCGTTCGCCCGCGCTGCCCCGTCCGGTGGTCGGCGTACCGTCATCGACCGTGGCCGCAGGCACGATCGAGGTGAATCTCAGCGAGATCGAGGAGGCCGTCGGCGAGACGTCATTCAAGCGCGGGCAGACCTATGCGCTCGGCCGGCGCGTCCTGTCGCTTCGGTGGGACGAGAGCGGGTCGCTGCTGCACGGGCGGGTCGTCGGTCGGGGAGCCATCTACGACACCGCCGCCTACTTCTCGGCGGACGCCGAGGTGCTCGAGTTCGAGGAGGGTGAGTGCTCATGCCCGATCGGCTGGAACTGCAAGCACGTCGCCGCCTTGGTGATCGCCGCCGGCCGCGGCCGCAGCGGCCCGTCGGCGCGTCCGGCCATCCTCAGTCCGATCGGTCCGACGGCCGAGTCGGTGGTGGCGGCGGCCCGCGCGCCGGCGCCGGCCACCGACTGGGAGTCGCCGCTGCGGGCGATGATCGCGGCGCCCACCCTCCATGGCTCGGGGAGTCCACTCGCGATCGAGCTCGGGGTCGCCTTCCCGTCGAGCTTCGGGAGCCTCGGCGCGCCCCGCCTGCGGGCGCGGCTGATGCGACCCGGCGCCCGCGGCGGCTGGGTCAACGGCTCGCTGTCGTGGGGATCGCTCGAGTCCTGGCGCCTGCGCGACCAGGACCACCGAGAGGATCACGTCGCCCTCGCGCGGGAGTTCCATGCGGTGAACCAGGCCCGGCCGCCGGCTGCCGGCCGCTACGCCTCCGGCTACGGCTACGCGGAGGAGCGGATGCTCGACGTCACCGACTGGGAGGGCGGGCAGCTATGGGCGCTGCTCGACCGGGCGACCCGCCTGGGCATGGTGGTGATCCACGCCGGCCGCGGCCTGGGGGAAGTCCCCCGCTACCGCCGCGGGGAGCTCGTCCTCGACGTCACCGCGCAGCCCGGCGGCGGTGCCCACGTCGCCCCGACCCTGCGGATCGATCCGCTGGGCGAGCTGGCCGGCTACGTGCCGCTGTGCTTCCTCGGCGCCACCGGACACGGCCTGGTGATGGTGGGCGACGGCGGCGGCAGCGGACCGCAGCCGGGATTCGAGGAGCGAGCGCTGCGCCTCGTGCGCCTGGAGCGCGACACGCCGCCCGAGCTGCAGCGGATGATGCTCGACGGCGCCGGCCTACAGGTGCCGCGCGCAGAGCTGCCCCGGTTCGCCACCGAGCTGGCGCCGGCGTTGCGCAACGTCGCGCCGGTCGCCTCCTCCGACGACACGTTCACCGTGCCGCAGGTGTCGGCGCCGGAGCTCGTGCTCCGGGCTCAGTACGAGGATGACCACATCACGCGGGCGGCCTGGGGCTGGACGTACACGGTCGGCGAGCGCCCGGTCGAGTTCGCGCTCGCCGCGGGCGGCGGTCCCGGACTGCGCGACCTGGCGGCCGAGCAGGCGATCCTCGACAAGCTCGACCTCGGCGCCACCGGCCTCGCCGGCACCGGCCTGCTCGACGGCGACGGGCGCCCGGTGCCGACGCCGGCCCGGCTCGACGGGTTCGACACGGTGCGGTTCGCGACGCAGGCGCTGCCCGCCCTGGCGGCGCTGCCCGAGGTCTCGCTCGAGGTGGGCGGTGACGCGCTCGAATACCGCAGCGTCGACGAATCGCTCGAGATCGGCCTCGCGACCACCGAGATCGCGGACGACCGCGACTGGTTCGATCTCGCGGTGACGATCGCGGTCGAGGGGCGGGAGCTGCCGTTCGCCGAGGTGTTCGCCGCGCTCGCGCGCGGCGAGACGCGGATGCTGCTCGACGACGGGGCGCACTTCTCGCTGCTCGCTCCCGAGCTCGAGTCGCTGCGAGCGCTGATCGAGGAGGCGCGCGCTCTGGGTGACGGCAGCCGCCCCGGAGCGCTGCGCATCAGCCGCTACCAGGCCGGCCTCTGGCAGGAGCTCGTCGGCCTCGGGGTCGTGCGTGAGCAGGCGGAGGTCTGGCGCCGCCAGGTCGAGGGGGTGCTCGCGCTCGACGAGCTCGCCCGCCATGAACTGCCTCGTGAGCTCGACGCGACCCTGCGCCCGTACCAGCTCGAGGGGTTCCAGTGGCTGGCGACGCTGTGGGATCTCGGTCTCGGCGGGATCCTCGCCGACGACATGGGCCTCGGCAAGACGCTGCAGGCGCTCGCTCTCATCTGCCACGCGCTCGGTCACGACGGGGAGCGCGACGGCCGCGCCGGCGACGGCAAGCGAACCGCTCCCTTCCTGGTGATCGCCCCCACGAGCGTCGTTCCCGGCTGGGTCGCCGAAGCCCACCGCTTCACTCCGCATCTGCGCGTCCGGGCGGTGACCGACACCCTCGGGCGGCTCGGCGTTCCGATCGAGGACGTCGTCACGCAGACCGACGTCGTCGTCACCACCTACACCCTGGCGCGGCTCGACGAGGAGCGCTACCGCGAGGTCGAATGGGCGGGGCTGATCCTCGACGAGGCCCAGGCGGTCAAGAACCACCACGCGAAGACGCACGCCGCCGTCCGGCGGCTGCGGGCGCCGTTCAAGCTGGCGATCACCGGCACGCCGATGGAGAACAACCTCAGCGAGCTGTGGGCGGTGCTGTCGATCACCGCGCCGGGCCTGTTCCCAGAGCCCCAGGCGTTCGTCGACCACTACGCCAAGCCGATCGAGCGCCACGGCGACCGGGAGCGGCTCGCGCGGCTGCGCCGGCGGATCCAGCCGCTGGTGAAGCGGCGCACCAAGGAGCTGGTCGCCGCCGATCTGCCGGCCAAGCAGGAGCAGATCCTCGAGGTCGACCTCCACCCCCGCCACCGCAAGCTGTACGACACTCACATGCAGCGCGAGCGCCAGCGGATCCTCGGGCTGCTCGACGACTTCGACGCCAACCGCTTCTCGATCCTCACCGCGATCACCCGGATGCGGCAGCTCAGCCTGCACGCCGGTCTCGTCGCGCAGGAGCATGCGAGCGTGCCGTCGGCGAAGCTCGACGCGCTCGCCGGGCAGCTCTCAGACGTGGTCGGTGGCGGGCACCGCGCGCTCGTGTTCAGCCAGTTCACCGGCTTCCTGGCCCTGGTGCGCGCGCGGCTCGACGCCGCCGGGATGGACCATTGCTACCTCGACGGCCGCACCCGCCGACGCGAGAAGGTGATCTCCGAGTTCAAGCAGGGCAAGGCCTCGGTGTTCCTGATCAGCCTCAAGGCCGGCGGCTTCGGCCTGAACCTCACCGAGGCCGACTACTGCTTCCTGCTCGACCCGTGGTGGAACCCGGCCGTCGAGGTGCAGGCCATCGATCGCACCCACCGGATCGGCCAGACTCGGCAGGTGATGGTCTACCGCCTGGTCTCCCGGCACACGATCGAGCAGAAGGTGGTGGCGCTTGCTCAGCGCAAGGCAGCCCTGTTCCGCGGCGTGATGGACGACGGCGAGCTGTTCGCGGGTCAGATCACCGCCGAGGACATCCGCGGGCTGCTCGCCTGACACCGGGGTAGGATGCCTGCGCCCGTGGCCGAGCCAGCGACCACCCGAGCTCGCGCCCCTCGGGGACGCGCGCCCCACCGTCGCGACGAGAATGCGCGGATCGCGGTCCTGCATGCCGCCGATGACCTGCTCGCCGAGCGCGGGTTCAACGGGGTCACGATCGAGGGGATCGCCGCGCGCGCCGGCGTCGCCAAGCAGACGATCTACCGCTGGTGGCCCTCCAAGGTCGACATCCTGCTCGACACCCTGATCGAGGACGCCGGGCGCCAGCTGGCGGTTCCGGACGCCGGCTCGGCGATCGAGGGCGCTCGCCGCTACCTGCGCGCGGTGACGCGCTTCCTCACCAAGGATCCGGCCGGCAAGGTGTTCCTGGCGCTGATCGGCGAGGCTCAGCACGATCCGGAGATGGCCCGGACGTTCCGCGAGCGCTACCTCAGCCCCCAGCGACGCAGCGAGCGCGCGATGCTGGCCCGCGGGGTGAGCTCCGGTGAGCTCTCGGACGAGATCGACATCGAGTCCACCCTCGACGCGCTCTGCGGGCCGATCGTGTACCGCGCGCTCACCGGGGGGCGGCTCTCCCGAGCCTTCGTCGACCGGCTGATCGCCGACAACCTCGAGCGCTACCGCGCCTGACCCTGCCGGCCCGTTCGCCCACCGACCAGGCGGCCATACCCCCTGAGTGGGCGGGGTCGCAAGTACGTCGATGATTGACGCCGCCAGGAGGCTGTCGCAACACTCCCAGGACGTGTCACGCCCGAGTTTCGGGCTCATCGGCGGTCTCGTCTCCTGAGGCCGCGGATGAGGAGACGGTGACTGAATGGCCGCTCGTCGCCGGGCATTCTGGGCGTCCAGGGGGTTGTGCGAGGGCCGCACGCCCGTGGGAAAGTGGACAACGATCACCTGTGCGTGGATGGGTGGCGCGAAAGCCGCGCTCCGGTTGCTGATCCTGCCCGCTCGTGGCAGCGGTCCCCGTGAGTGGGCCTCCCCTCCCGGCCTGGAGGCTGTCGCACATCTCTCTGGCGGTCCCACCGGTCGGCGGGAGGGGGACGTCGGTCGCGTTCATTCCCCGCGGGGCCGGCGAACGCCGCACAGGGGCCTCGAATTTCGCGCGCGGCTCGGTCGCGGCGTCGTGAGACAACCTCCAAGCGCCGCGTATGGCCTGGCGGCCGACCCCGACGAGCTCGTCAACGTCTACGCCGACCCCGCCCGGCGGGAGCTGCGTGATCCGTCCGCTGACTGCTCACGCTCTCAAGGCATCGGCCGGCGGTTCCGATCCAGGGCTCACCTCAGCATGCCGAGCGCCCTCGCCCCCATGATCCCGCCCGTTCCATCTGAGCCCGCGCGCAGCGACCGGCTGGTCGCGGGCCTCGAGGCGATCATCGACGCCACCGCGGGCATCCTCGCCGCGCAGTCGCTGCAGGCGACTCTGCAGGCGATGGCCGACGCGCTGGCGCCGATCATCCCCTATACGAGCCTCGCCGTATACGAGATCGACTGGAGCGCCCGGGTCGGGATCCCGCTGCTCGCCACCGGCTGCTACGTCGAGCAGACGCTCGCCTCGCGCCCAGCGCTGGAGTCCTCGGTCACCGGGTCGGCGGTGCTCGCCGGTCGGCTCGTCTACCACGGCCCGGGCGACCCGGCGATGCACGAACACGTGATGCCGGGCACACCGTCCAGCGAGGCCGAATCGCTCGTCGTCGCCCCGCTGGTCATCGGGGAGCGCCCGCAGGGCACGCTCAATGTGTGGCGCGAGGACACGGAGGTGAGGTTCAGCGACGAGGAGCTGCTGCTGCTCGAGCGGTTCGCCGCGCTGGCCGCGATCGCCTACGCGAACTCGACCCAGCGTGAGCAGCTGCGCACCCAGGCGCTCACCGACGCGCTCACCGGGCTCTACAACCGCCGCCACTGCGAGACGTCGTTGAGCGCCGCGCTGCTCGACGGTCGCCGCCACCGCGAGCCGACCTCGCTCGCCTACTTCGACATCGACGCCTTCAAGGCGATCAACGACGAGTTCGGTCACGCCTGCGGTGACGAGGCGCTGTGCGCCTTCTCCGAGGTGCTGGGCAGCTATACCCGGGCCGGCGACGTCGTCTGCCGCACCGGCGGCGAGGAGTTCACCGTCGTGCTGCCGCGCACCGGCACGCAGGCGGCCCGTGTGCTCGCCCAGCGGATCGGTGGCGCGGTCCGGGCGGCCCGGCTCGGCCCGCACGGCAACCTCACGGTGTCGGCCGGCGTCGTCACCTCCCCGGACTCCCGTGATGACCCCGACTCGCTTGTCCAGCGCGCAGACGCTGCGCTCCTGAGCGCCAAGCGCGACGGCCGGGACCGGATCGTCGTCGCCGGCTGAGTGGCCGATCTCCACGTGAGCGCCGCGCGTTCCGGTCCGTCGGGGGCCGCACCGGCCCCGCGGTCGCGGGGAGCACCGTGCCAGCGTGTACGGTGAGACCCGTCTGATGTCTGCTGCCGCCTCTCTCGCTCTGTGCCGCGCCGGCTGAGTCGCCGGCGGCGCCGACCTCGCGCGAAGGACCCCTATGTGCCGTGGATGGCGATCGCCGCCGCGGGTGGCACGGGCCTCTCCGGGCCCTCCCGCCGGCGTCCGCGGCGCTGGTTGCTCGCCCCGCTCGCCCTTGCCATCCTCGCGGTGATCGCCGGACTCGTCGTGGCGCGTGACTCCGATGCGCACAACCACCACGCCGCCGCACGGGCCGGCGTGCCGGCGTCCGCGTCCTCGTCGGCGTCCGCGTCGGCCGCCGGTGCCTCCGGCAGTGCATCGGGCGCCTCGGCGCACGCGCGCGACCCGTTCGGGTCCGCGCTCCAGCACTGGCTCGCCCACCGCACCGGCGACATCACCGCGGCGGTCCAGGATCTCCGGGGTGGGCGCACGTGGCTCTACCGCGCCGGTCACCCCGAGCACACGGCGAGCATCGTGAAGGTCGACATCCTCGCCACGCTGCTGCACGAGCGCCAGAGCGCGGGCGGTCTCTCCGCGGAGGATCGCGAGCTCGCCGCGGGGATGATCGAGTCGAGCAACGACGACGACGCGACCGACCTGTGGGACGCAGCCGGCGGGGCGAGCGCGGTGCAGAGCTTCGACGACGCCGTCGGCATGCACCAGACGACCACCAACGCCGCCTGGGGGCTCACCTCGACCACCCCCTCCGACCAGCTGAAGCTGCTGCACGCGGTGCTCTTCCCCGGCCGACTGCTGTCCGCCGCCTCGCGCGACTACGAGTACGGCCTGATGCGCTCGATCATCCCTTACGACACGTGGGGGGTGACCGCCGGGCCCACGGGCCATGCGCGGGTCGCGTTCAAAAACGGCTGGCTGCCGGATCCGGTCCGGTGGCAGGTGAACAGCATCGGCTCGGTGTACGGCGACGGGCGCCACTACCTGATCGCGGTGATGAGCGCCGGCAACCCGACGTGGGACTACGGGATCGACACCATCGAGCACATCTCGCGGATCGCCTGGCACAACCTCGACGGCGCCGCCTCCCGCTGAGCCCGCACCACCGCGTGATCGAGACCGTGCTCGGCGAGCTCAGCCTCGTCGGCGAGGGTTCGACGCTCACCGGGGTCTACTTCGCGGGGCACCGGCCCGCTCCCGACCGCACCGGCTTCGGGCCGCCGGTGCGGGGGGCGTTCGCCGAGGCCGAGCGCCAGCTCCACGAGTACCTGGAGGGGTCCCGCCGGCACGTGGACTGCGAGGTCGCGCTCACCGGCTCGGGTCGCCTCCGGCGTGCGGTGTGGGCGGAGATCGCGGCCATCCCCTACGGCGAGACGCGCACCTACGGCGAGCTCGCCGTGCTCACCGGCTCGCACCCCCGCGCGGTCGGCGGCGCCGTCGCCCACAATCCACTGTCGATCATCGTGCCCTGCCACCGCGTGCTCGGTGCCACCGGGGCGCTCACCGGGTACGCCGGAGGGCTCGAGCGCAAGCGTGCGCTGCTCGCGCTCGAGGCGGGGACATCCGGGCGTCGCGCGCGCCACCCCGGCGATTACCGCGAATCACGGGTGCATTTCGCGCCATTGACGGCTTCGTGAGGGTGGTCTATACAAAAGTCAACCAGATGAGTTGACAAAGGACGTCGCCCGTGTTCTTCCGCCAGGTGCTGTACCCCGATCTCGGCTGTGCCTCCTACGTCCTCGGCGACGGTGGCGAGGCGGTCGTGGTCGACCCCCGCTGGGACATCGAGGTCTACCTCGAGATCGCCGCGGCGCAGCGGCTGCGCATCGCCCACGTGATCGACACCCACGAGCACGCCGACCACGTCTCGGGTCGCCCGCGGCTGGTGGCCGCGACCGGCGCCGCGGT
>CAXTTD010000026.1:10594-17144 GCA_964246945.1 uncultured Solirubrobacteraceae bacterium
GCCGCGAACGCCGCGGCGAGCGCGGGGAGCACGCGTGGGCCCGGCGCACATGGCAGCGCGATGACAGCAGATGCGAGCGCCGCCCGCGCGCCCCCCCCCGGCCCCGGGGCCCCCCGGCCGCGCGGGGCGCGCGGGGCGCCCGCGGCGGGGGGCCGCGACCGGCGCCGCGGGTCACCGGCCGGCCGGACCGGACGCCGCGTCTGGGTCGGCGTCCGCGTCTGGGTCAGCGCCCGGGTCGGCGTCCGCGTCGGCGTCCGGGACGATCGCCGCCGGAGACGCGGTCCGCGTCGGCGCGCTCGTGCTCACCGCGCTGGCCACGCCCGGGCACCGGCCCGAGCATCTTGCCTTTGCGGTCGCCGACACCTCCCGCACCGCCGAGCCGTGGCTCGTGCTCACCGGTGACTCGCTGCTCGTCGGCGACGTCGCCCGTCCCGATCTCGCGGTCGCGCCCGCGGAGGGCGCGGCGGCCCGGCACGACACGCTGGCCGGGCTGCTGGCGCTCGGCGACGGGGGCGAGGTGTGGCCGGCGCATGTCGGCGGCTCGCTGTGCGGCGGCGCCGGGCTCAGTCACAAGACGAGTTCGACGATTGGCTACGAGCGCCGCCACAACCCGCCGGTGTCGCTCGCCGCGGCCGCGTTCGCGGAGTCGGTGCTCGCCTCACTGCCGTGTCGTCCGCCGAGCATCGAGCGGATCGTCGAGCTCAACCGCGTGCCGGGTCACGGAGCCGTCGCGTGCCCGCCCGAGCCGCCCGAGCTCTCGCCGGCGCAGCTCGCGCCGCTGTTGGCCGCGGGCGTCACCGTGCTCGACAGTCGCTCCCCTGAGGTCTTCGATCAGAGCCACCTGCGTGGCGCGATCGACCTGCCGCTCGCCTCGCCCGGCCTCGGCACCCGAGCCGGCTGGGCGCTTGACCCCGCCGAACCGGTCCTTGTCATCGCCGCCGACCCGGCGGCGCTGCGCGAGACGGTGAGCCGTCTGCAGGCGGTCGGGTTCTGGAACCTCGCCGGGGGGTCGGTCGCCGACCCGATGCAGTGGACGGACGCCGGGCTCGCGGTCGAGTCAAGCGCGGCGTGGGACGTCGACCGCCTCGCCGGGGATCTCCGCGCGGGCGCGGTCGAGCTCATCGACGTCCGCGAGCCTGCCGAGTGGCGCGAGGGCCACGTCGCCGGTTCGCTGCACCTGCCGCTCGCCCGCCTGCGGGAGGTGGCCTCGCTGAACGGCGGCGAGGGCGGGCGGACCACTGCGGTCGCTTGCGCCGCCGGCGTGCGGGCCGCCTTCGCCGCGAGCCTCCTGCGGCGGGCCGGACGCCCGGACGTGGTGCGGGTCGCCGGTGGTGGGATCGAGGATCTGCGCGAGCGCGGAATCGTGCTCACCGTCGGCCCCTGAGGCGGTTCCCCTTCTCGGCGCTTCCCCACCGGGGTCCGTTCCGGGCGGGCCACCGCCTGGCAGCGATCGATGCGGGGAGCGTTATCCGGGCTCAGGTCGAACAAGATTCCCCGCAGGCGGTCCTTGGGTCGCGGTTGGCGGCATGCGGGGAGCTTTATTCGGGCTCAGGTCGAATAAGGTTCCCCGCAGGCGGTCGCGGCGGTGGGCTGGGAGCTTGATCGACCATGGCGGTCGAACGGGCCCCCAGCGATGCCTTGCGAACACAAACGCGGCGGGCTCAGCCGGCGTCGATCTGCACCCGGTCCGGGTAGAACGCGGCGTGGCCGGAAATCTCGCCAACCGCCTCGTGAGCCTCGGGGTAGTACCAGATCGCGTCCGCCACGACCCCGTCGCCGGTGTCGATCGAGTAGTAGGACGCGGTGCCCTTGTACGGGCACCAGGTGGTGGTCTCGCTGTCGCGCAGGACCGCCTGGTCGAGGTCGGCGAGCGGCAGGTAGAAGACCGGCGGGTAGCCCGCCTCGTGCAGCGCGAGCGCCTGGTCGGAGTCGGCGACGACGTGGTCGCCGACGCGCACGACCACCCGCGCCGGGTGGGGCTCGATGGTGATCGGGTGATCGGGGCCGGGGAGCTTCGGTTCGGTCGCGGACATCGTGGGCCTCCTCCAGATGGGTGCTCGGACTAAACCGGACGATAGGACCGGATTCGTGAGAGAGTGGGTCGGGTGAGCGGCCTGCGCATCGCGGCGATCCCCGGCGACGGGATCGGCCGGGAGATCGTGCCCGCGGCGATCCCGGTGCTCGATGCCGCCGCCGGTCGTCACGGCGCCACCCTGGACTGGACCGAGTACGGCTGGGGCTCGGATCATTACCGCGCGAGCGGGCGGATGATGCCCGCCGACGGACTCGACGCGCTCGCCGCCCACGACGCGATCTTCTTCGGCGCCGTCGGCGACCTCGACATCTCCGACGTGGAGACGCTGTGGGGCCTGCTGATCCCGATGCGCCGCGCGTTCGACCAGTACGTGAACCTGCGCCCCGCCCGCACGGTCCCCGGCGTGCCCTCCCCGCTCGCCGCCCCCGAGGGCATCGACATCGTGATCGTGCGCGAGAACACCGAGGGCGAGTACTCCGACGAGGGTGGGGTGACCGGTGCGGGGACCCCGGAGGCAGAGGCCACCCAGGTCGCCCGCTTCAGCGAACGCGGGGTCGCTCGTGTCGCGCGCTACGCCGCGGAGCTGGCCCGCGGGCGCAGCGGCCGGCTCGTCTCCTGCACCAAGTCCAACGGGATCCGTCACACGATGCCGTTCTGGGACGCGGTCGTCCGGGACACGGTCGCCGAGGTGGAGGGCGTCGCGCTGCGCAGCGTGCTCGTCGACGCCCTGGCCGCTGAACTCGTGCTGCGACCGCGAGAGCTCGACGTGATCGTCGCCTCCAATCTGTTCGGCGACATCCTCTCTGACCTCTCGGCGGCATGCGTCGGCTCGCTCGGCCTCGCCGCCAGCGGGAATCTCAATCCCGAGCGCGAGCACCCCTCGACCTTCGAGCCCGTCCACGGCTCAGCCCCTGACATCGCCGGGCGGGGGATCGCCAATCCGCTCGCCCAGATCAGCTCGGGGGCGATGATGCTCGAGCACCTCGGGCTCGCCGCGGCGGCGGCTGACGTCGAGCACGCGGTGCAGGCGGTCCTCCGCGAGGGCCCCCGCACCCGCGACCTCGGCGGCACGGCGTCCACCGCCGAGGTGGCCGCCGCGGTCCTCGACGCGCTCCCCGGCACCTAGCTGGCCCGCGGAGCTCGGTCGGCGACCGTGGCCAGTTCAGCGAGCGAGCGCCGGCGGCGAGCCCTCACGAGCGGGTTGCGTGAGCAGGGGGTGCTCGCCTCACCGCGTATCGAGGCCGCGTTCCACGCCGTCGCCCGGGAGCACTTCCTCCCCGAGACGTTCGCCGAAGGGGGCCTCGAGGCCGTCTATCGCGACGAGGCGATCGCGACCAAGCGCAACGCGCAGGGTCTGCCGATCTCCTCCTCCTCGCAGCCGGCGATCATGGCCCAGATGCTCGAGCTGCTCGCCGTGCAGCCGGGCGACCGGGTGCTGGAGATCGGGGCCGGGACCGGCTACAACGCGGCGCTGCTGTCCCACCTCGCCGGACCGTCGGGCCGCGTGACGAGCATCGATATCGACGCCGAGATCGCACGCTCCGCCCGCCGCGCGGTCCGCGAGGCGGGCGCCCAGGTCACGGTCGTCGCGGGTGATGGCCGCGTCGGTCATGGGGCACGCGCGCCGTACGACCGGATCATCGTGACCGCCTCGGCCGGCGAGCTTCCGCGGGCGTGGCTCGAGCAGCTCGCCGACGCCGGCCGGCTGGTGGTGCCCTTGCGCCTGGACCCCGAGCGGGGAGCCGTCCAGGTGATCCCGGCGTTCGAGCGCCGCGGCGCAGCGCTGCGGTCGGTGGGGATGACGTGGGGCGGGTTCATGCCGCTGCACGGCGGCGACGGTGGATGGCAGCCACCGTCCGCGATGCTGAGCGCCGGCCTCACGGTCGGCGGCCGGCACACCGCCCTCGCGTCGCTCACCGGGCCCGGGCTCGCCCAGCTCAGGCAACCGTCGGCGAACGCACTGCTCGTCGCGCTGCTCGGTTCACCGGCGGCGCCGCGCCGGCGCGGCCTGACCGGCCTGAGCGGCCGGCAGCCGCCGTCGCTGTTGCTCTACCTGCTGCTCACCGTCTCCGCCGGGCGCCGGCTCTCGCTCGACCACCCGGGACGGTGGGGGATCGGACTCGTCGACCGCCGCAGCCAGAGCGCGGCGATCGTCTCCCTCCGCAGCCCCTGGACCGAGTCCGGAGGCACGCTGCGGACCCGCGCCCGCTGGCGACTCGACACCTACGGGGCCGACGCCGCTGGGATCGAGCTCGATCACCTGCTCGCGCGATGGCACGAGCTCGAGCGGACTGGCCACACCACGCTGTGCATCACCGCTCGCGGCCGCGGCCACACCCTACGGCTGCGCTTCACGTGGGCCGCGAGCGATGAGTGACGACGGGTCAGCTTCGAGCTGCGAACCGCCCTGCCCCAGCTCATCGCTCCTCGCACGCTGACCCGTACGCACACGTTCCAGTGCGTGATCATCCCTAACACGGATTGCGATTTTCGTTATGGTCGCATACCGTGGCCTGACGATGGACGTCGCAGATTTTTCGAAAACCAGGTTCGGCGAGGCCCGGCGCATGGTCGGCCCACACGGCTACGTGGCGTACTTCCCCGCGCCTCTGGTGAGGACGTGTGAGCTCCCGTCCCGGCTGGTCAGCCGGCTCGCCGACGCCGAGGCCGCGTTGGGTCGCCTTGCCGGGGTCGGGCAGCTGCTGCCAAACCCACACCTGCTCATTCGGCCCTACCTTCTGCGTGAGGCCGTGGCGTCGACGATGATTGAGGGGACGCAAGCGTCGCTCGCAGAGATCTTTGAGCTGGGGGCGGCCGGCGATCGGCCAAACGCCGACGTCGAGGAGGTCCTCGCGTACGTCGACGCGATGGAGTGGGCGGTGAGCGAGGCGTCGCGGCTGCCATTGAGCAACCGCATGCTGCTCGAGACACATCGCCGTCTGCTCAGTGGGGTGCGTGGTGCCGCTCGCCGTTCTGGAGAGTTTCGGACAAGCCAGAATTGGATTGGAGCCCCTGGATCGACACTCGAGTCCGCGAGCTTTGTCCCGCCTCCCCCCACGGAGATCGCGTCCGCTCTCGCTGATTGGGAGCGCTTTGCGAACGAGGAGCCCGAGATGCCGTTGCTTGTTCAGGACGCCCTCCTGCACGCCCAGTTCGAGACGATCCACCCCTTCCTCGACGGAAACGGACGGCTCGGTCGGCTGCAGCTGGTTCTGTTCCTCATCCTTCGCGGCCGCCTGAGCGAGCCGCTGTTGTATCTCAGCGCCGGAATCGAACGTCAGCGGGATCGCTACTACGCCTCGCTGGCCGCGACGCGTTCGGATGGGGACGCGCTGCCGTGGATCGAACTCTTTCTCGAAGTGGTTCGCTCCCAGTCTCTCGACGCGGTCATCCGGGCGGAGCGGATTGTCGAGCTCCGCGAGCGCTACCGGGCGACCGTCGCAGGCCTTCGGAGCGTCAACGCGCTGGCGCTCGTCGATCTGGTGTGCGAGAACCCGATCGTGACGACCCGTCTGGTCGAGTCGCGCCTCGAAGTCGCTCGCCCCACAGCGCTGCGTCTGCTGCGGGCGCTCGCCCGGACCGGAGTCCTCGACGAGGTGGCCCAGGGCCCGCGCCACCAGCGGCGATTCGTCGCGCGCGAGTTGATGAACGTGGTGACGGCTGAGAGGTCAGGCGCCGTGCCGTGAGTGACGGGCGGTAGCCACGCGCTACGCCGGCGCCTCCAGCGGGCGCAGCTCCTCGGCGTAGCTCACCGAGCGGCGGCGCATCACCCCCTCGGGATCGATCGAGTACTGGCCCAGGCGCCACAGCGGCGGCGAGTAGGCGTGGATGGAGACCGACCGGGGCTGCTCGCCGGTGAGGCGGTGGATGTGGTCGGGGCCGAAGCAGAACGCCTCGCCGGCGGGGACGAGCCGCGTCACCGGCTCACCGCCGATCCGGGGGGTCGACTCGGTGAGGGCGCCGGCGACGACGCGGACGGCTCCGGAAGAGATGTCGTGATCATGCCAGCCGGTGTCGTTGACGGGGGTCCAGCACAGCAGCCACACGTCGACGTGGTCGTCGCGGTGCAGCGAGGCGTACACCCGGTCGGTGTCGTCGTAGGCGACGAGATGCGCCCACGCCGCCGGCTGGCCGGCGAGGCGCTCGACCAGCACCGCGAGCTCCGGAGGGTCGAGCGGGCGGTCGGGCAGGGTGAGCGACATCATGTGGACACCTCCTCGGGGGTCGGATGCAGCAGCGCCGCCGGGTTCTCGGCGCGCAGGGCGGATTCGGCGGCGTCCCCGAGTCCGGACTCGGACGGCTGCGCGTAGGGGCGATCGGAGCCGTGCACGAGGACGTCGATGCCGGTGACGCGCAGCATCGCGTCGATCGCCCGCGGCCCGTAGGAGGAGGTCTCTAGGAACACGCTGGGGTCGACCACGCTGCGCTCCCCCGACCGGGCGAGGAACCGCTCGCCGTGCAGCGGGGCGAGCCCGGCGAGCATCGCGAACAGCACGCGCAGGCGCGGGTGGGCGG
>CAXTTD010000027.1:0-1154 GCA_964246945.1 uncultured Solirubrobacteraceae bacterium
CCCGCGCGGCGCCCTCCGCCGCCCACGCCACGGCGTCCCGTCCGGTCGGCTCCCGGCCGCCGGCGAGGTACGCCTCCCAGCCTGAACCGTCCGCGCGCGCCTTGGCGTCGATCGCGAGCACCACGCACTGGACGCCGAACCGCGCGGCGAGCTCCTCGAGGAGCTCGGGCCGGCGCAGCGCCGCCGAGTTCACCGAGACCTTGTCCGCCCCGGCGTCGAGCACGCTTTGAGCGTCGGCGAGCGAGCGGATCCCCCCGCCGATGGTGAACGGGATGAACAGCTCGTCGGCGACGCGCCGAGCGAGCTCCACGACCGTCGCCCGGGTGTCCGAGGTGGCGGTGATGTCGAGCAGCACGAGCTCGTCGGCGCCGGCGGCGTCGTAGCGGGCGGCGAGCTCCACCGGGTCCCCGGCATCGCGCAGATCGACGAACCCGACGCCCTTCACCACGCGACCGCCGTCGACGTCGAGGCACGGGATGACACGGGCGTAGTGCATCAGCGCGGTGCCGCGTCGAGCGCCGTCTGGCCCTCGGCGACGGTGAGCCGGCCCTCGAACAGGGCGGTGCCGACGATCACCCCGGCGAGGCTCGGCTCTCCGAGCCCGGCGAGATCGGCGAGGTCGGTCGCCGAGCGCACCCCGCCGGAGTAGACGATCTCGGCGTCGACGCTCTGCGCGACCCGGCGCGCCGCCTCGAGGTCGGGTCCGGCGAGCCGCCCGTCACGCTCGATGCTCGAGTACACGAAGTGCGCCACCCCGACCTCGGTGAGCGTCTGGAGCGTCTCCTCGGCGGTCTCGTCGGTCTGCTGCGTCCAGCCGGCGGCGGCCACCCGGCCCCCGCGGGCGTCGACGGAGACGACGATCCGCGCGTCGCCGTGGTGGGCGACCATCCGCTCCGCGAACCCCGGGTCGCGCAGCGCTGCCGTGCCGAGCACCGCCCGGGTCGCGCCGGCGTCGAGCACCCCCGCGCCCCCCTCGGCGGCGCGCCACCCCCCCCCCCCCCGCCCCCGGCCCCCCCCCCCCCCCCCCGGCCGGTCTGAGCTGGCGCCCGGGGCAGCAGACCGTCGCCGACACCTGGGAGTGGATGGCGACCGACGAGTACCCCCCGCCCGGGCACCCCGGCTGGGGCGAGCCGCCCCAGACCCGCCTGACGTTA
>CAXTTD010000027.1:1164-16788 GCA_964246945.1 uncultured Solirubrobacteraceae bacterium
GCACCGCCCGGGTCGCGCCGGCGTCGAGCACCCGCGCGACCGCGTCGGCGTCGCGCAACCCGCCGCCGACCTGCACCGGGACCGCGACCGCCGCCGCGATGCGGCGCACGTGCTCGAGGTTCGCAGGGGCTCCCGTGCGCGCGCCGTCGAGGTCGACGACGTGCAGCGCCCGCGCGCCGTCGGCCACCCAGCGCAGCGCGGCGTCCCGCGGATCGGCGTCGTAGCGGGTCTCGGCGGCGAAGTCGCCCCCGGTAAGGCGCACCGCGTGACCGTCGCGGATGTCGACCGCCGGCCAGAGGATCATGCCCGCGCGGGCGCCCGCGCGCACCGCTCGGCGAAGGAGCGCAGCAGCGCGAGACCGTGCGCGGAGGACTTCTCGGGGTGAAACTGGGTGCCCATCACCGAGCCGCGGGCGACGATCGTCGCGAACGTCTCGCCGTAGCGCGTGGTGCCGATCACGTCGTCGGGGTCGGCCGGCCGCGATGCATACGTATGCACGTGGTAGAACGCCGCGCCGGCCGCCGGCAGCTCCACGGTGAGCGGCGAGGGCCGCCGGAACGTCACCTCGTTCCAGCCGATGTGCGGGATCCGCCGCCCGGGGGCGTCCAGGCGCGTCACCTCGCCGGGGAGCAGGCCGAGGCCGGCGGTGTCGCCGAGCTCGCTGGAGCGCTCGAACAGCAGCTGCATCCCCAGGCAGATCCCGAGCACCGCCCGGCCCTCGGCGGCGGCGGCGCGCAGCGGCTCGAGCAGCCCGCGCTCGGTGAGGCTCGCCACCCCGGGGGGCACCGCCCCGCCGCGGGGGCCGCCGCGGCGGGCGGCGGCGGCGCGCCCCGCGGGGTCGGCGCTCACCCGCACTTCAGCGCCGACGTGCTCCAGCGCCTTCGCCACCGAGCGGCGGTTACCCATGCCGTAGTCGACGACCGCGATCACAGCGTCCCCTTGGTCGACGGGACGCCCGTCTCGGCGGGGTCGATGGCCACCGCGGCGCGCAGCGCCCGCGCGCACGCCTTGAACGCCGCCTCGATCATGTGGTGGGCGTTGGCCCCGGCCTCGATTCCGAGGTGCAGGGTGAGCCGGGCGTTGCCGGCGAGCGCGCGGAAGAACTCCTCGGTGAGCTCGTAGTCGAAGTCGCCGATCGCGCCCGGCGGCAGCGCGCCGGAGAACACGCACAGCCCGCGGCCGGAGATGTCAATCGCGCAGCTCGCCCGCGCCTCGTCCATCGGCACCGTCGCCTGGCCGTAGCGGACGATTCCCGCGCGGTCGCCGAGCGCCTGCGCGAGCGCCTCGCCGAGGCAGATGCCGACGTCCTCGACGGTGTGATGCCCGCCGGTCTGAAGGTCCCCGCTCGCGCGCAGCGACAGATCGAGGTGGCCGTGGCGGGCGAGCAGGTCGAGCATGTGGTCGAAGAAGCCGACGCCGGTGGCGCGCTCGCCGGCACCCGTCCCCTCGAGGCCGAGCGTCAGCTCGATCTCGGTCTCGGCGGTGCGCCGCGTGATCCTCGCCTGCCGGGCCATCAGCCGCGGGCCTCCATCGAGCGGGCGTGCAGCTCGTAGCTCTCCGCCCGCGCGACCGGCGCCGCCGCGGCCGCCAGCGCCCCCGCGCCGTCACCGATGCGGACCTCGCTGAAGCGCCGGCGGAAGTGCATCGGCGAGAGGCCCGAGGCGAACCGGGCCGCCCCGCCGGTGGGCAGCACGTGGCTTGAGCCGGCGACGTAGTCCGAGAACGCGGTGCCGCTGCGGGCGCCGACGAGCACGCAGCCGGCGTGACGGACCTCGGGGGCGAGCGCCTCGGCGTCGGCGCCCATCAGCTGCAGATGCTCAGGGGCGAATGCCTCGGAGACCGCGAGCGCCTGACGCAGCTCGCCGACGTGGATGAGGCGGACGATCGCTTCCCCTTCCGGCGCGTCCTCGATGCGCTCGGCGACCGCGTCGAGCAGCTCCCCGGAGTCCGTGAGCAGGATGACGATCGAACCGGTGCCGTGCTCGGCCTGGGCGAGCAGGTCGAGGGTGATCGCCTCGACCTCGAGCGGCGGGTCGGTCCCGCCGTCGGCGATCACCACCAGGTCGCTCGGGCCCATGAAGCCCTCGATCGCCACCTGGCCGAACACCTGGCGCTTGGCCTCCTGCACGTAGAGGTTGCCCGGCCCCACGATCACCTCCACGGGGGCGATGGTCTCGGTCCCGTAGGCGAGCGCGGCGATCGCCTGGGCGCCGCCCATCCGGTAGACGACGCTCGCCCCGGCGAGCCGGCAGGCGGCGAGGATCGTCGGGTTGACGTCGCCGCTCTCACCCGGGGGCGAGCTCACCGCGATCTCCGACACTCCCGCGGCGTGGGCGGCGACCACCCCCATGACCACGGTGCTCGGGTACGGGGCGCGGCCGGCGGGCGCGTACACCGCGGCCCGGTCGACGGGGACCTCGCGGATGCGGACCTCGTGGCCGTCGAAGTCGACGCGGTGGTCCGTGGAGAGCCCCGCCCGCGCCACCTCTCCGACGTTGGCGATGGCGAGCTCGAGGCCCGCCCGCACGTCCGCCTCCAGGCGCTCGACCGCGGTGTCGAGCTCGGCGTCGGGCACCACCAGCGAGGCCGGGGTGGTGCCGCCGGTGTCGAACTCGCGGGTGTAGTAGCGCAGCGCGTCGTCGCCGCTCGCGCGCACCCGGGCGATGATCTCCGCCACCGTGTCGGCGACCGATGCGGCCGGCGGCACGAGCTCGCGCAGGTCACGGGCGAGCGTCACCGCGTCGCCGGACAGGGTGAGTCGCTCACACAGCACGGATGCGCTCCTGCAGGCCGTCGATCTCGGCGGCGCGGAGCTTGTGCGCGACCGGGTTGGCGATCAGGCGCGCGGTGCAGACGGCGATGTGCTCACGGATCACGAGCCCATTCTCGCGCAGCGTCGTCCCGGTCGCGGTGAGATCGACGATCGCCTCCACGAGGCCGGTGAGCGGCGCGAGCTCGACTGAGCCCTTCACCTCGACGATCTCCGCCTGACGGCCGGTGGCCAGGAAGTGGCGGGCGGCGATCCGCGGGTATTTGGTGGCGATCCGCACCACCCCGAGGCGGCGCAGCGCCTCAGCTCCGCGGTCCTCGCCGGCCTCGGAGGCGAGCACCATCTCGCAGCGTCCGTAGCCGAGGTCGGCGAGCTCGTAGACCTCACGCTCGGACTGCTCCATGAGCACGTCCTTGCCGGTGATGCCGAGGTCGGCGGCGCCCGCCTCCACGTAGATGGCGACATCACTGGGGCGCATGGTGACGATCCCCACCTCGTCGAACAGCAGCCGGCGGTCGTTGGAACGGACCTCGCGGGTGTCGATCCCGAGCGCGTCGAGCAGGTCGAGGGTGTCGCCGAGCAGCGCGCCACGCGGCACCGCGATGCGCAGTGGGTTCACCCCCGGCCCCTCCCTTCCTCGCCGGTGAGCGCGATGTGCAGTCGCTCGACGTTGAGGGCGAAGCCGACCGCGGGCAGCGGGCGGCCGAACTGCCCGAGCAGATCGTCGTAGCGTCCCCCGGAGCCGATCGGCACCCCGTAGGCCGGGTCGTAGACCTGAAACACGGCGCCGGTGTAGTAGCCGAGGCTGCGCACGAGGCCGAGGTCGAAGATGATCCGCTGCGCGACCGCGGGCGCGAGCCGCGCGTGGACCTCGCGCATCCCGCCGAGCGCGTCGTGCAGGGCGCCGGAGAGCCCGTCGAGGACCTCGGGGCCCCCGCGGGCGCGGGCGAGGCGCAGCAGCAGCTCGGTGTCCTCGTCCGCGAGCTCGAGGCTCCGGACCTCGCGCTCGACGCCAACGAAGTCACCGGCCGCGAGCTCGGCGAGGATCAGATCGCGCTCGGCGGCCGCCACGCCCACCGCTCCCAGCAGCGACGGGTACAGCGACGCGTCGCCGAGGCCGACCCGGTAGCGGTCGAGCCCGGCGGCGTCGAGGGCGGCGCAGAGCACGGTGAGCACCTCCGCGGTGCCCTCCGGTCCGGGCACCCCGACGAGCTCGATCCCCGCCTGCAGGAACTCCCGCGACTGGCCCCGCTGGGGACGCACGCCGCGCCACGCCGGTGCCTCGTAGCAGAAGCGCAGCGGCGGCTCCTCTCGGGGGTAGCGGGTCGCCACCAGCCGGGCGATCGGGACCGTCATGTCGGGACGCAGCACGAGCACCGCCCCGGACTCGTCGAACAGCCGGTAGGCGGGCGCGCTGGCGGCGAGGTTCACGCGCGAGAACGTCGACTCGAACTCGAGCGCCGGGGTCGACACCTCGCCGTAGCCGCCGGCGGCGAACACCTCGCGGATGCGCGCGGTGAGCGCGCGCAGCTCGCCCATCTCGTCGGGCAGCACGTCGCGCGTGCCGCTGGGGATGCGGTCGACCGGGACCGTCACGTCCGGGTCCACCGCCCCGCTCACGCCGCGACCGGCGCGTCCTCCAGGCGAGTGATGCGGGCGCCGAGCTCGCGCAGCCGCTCGTCGATCCGCTCGTAGCCGCGGTCGATCTGGCGGATGTTGCCGATCTCGGTGGTCCCGTCGGCACACAGCGCGGCGACGAGCATCGCCATCCCGGCCCGGATGTCCGGTGACTCCACGCGGCCGCCGCGCAGCCGCCGGGCGCCGTTGACGATCACCCGGTGGGGATCGCAGATGATGATCTCCGCCCCCATCGCCACCAGCTTGTCCGTGAAGAACAGGCGATTCTCGAACATCCACTCGTGGACGATCACCGAGCCCCGGCACTGGGTGGCCAGCGCGACCGCGACGCTTGTCAGGTCGGCGGGGAACGCCGGCCAGATCCCGTCCTGGACGGTCGGCATGTGGTCGCCGCGATCGTTGCGGATGACGAGCTCCTGGTTGCCGGGCACGATCACGTCGTGGCCCTGGAGCTCCGAGCGCAGGCCGAGGCGCTCGAACAGCAGGCGGATCATGCGCAGATCGTCGGGACGCGTGTCCTTGATCACGAGCTCGCCCCCGGTGACGCCGGCGAGCGCCATGAACGAGCCGATCTCGATGTGATCGGGCGCGATCTCGTGGGTGCAGCCGCGCAGGCCGGCCTGACCGTGGACGGTCATCACGTTAGAGCCGATCCCCTCGATCGGCGCCCCCATCGCGAGCAGCATGCGGGCGAGGTCCTGGACGTGGGGCTCGGAGGCGGCGTTGCGGATCACGGTGGTGCCGCGGGTGAGCGCGGCGGCCATCAGCGCGTTCTCGGTGGCCATCACCGAGGCCTCGTCCATCAGGAAGTCGCACGGGCGCAGGCCGAGCGCGGGCGCAGCGAGCTCCACCTCGTTCCAGCGGTCGTCGACCTCGGCCCCCAGGGCCCGGAACGCGTCGAGATGCGGATCCAGGCGCCGGCGACCGATCACGTCCCCGCCTGGCGGGGGCATGTGAGCGGCACCGAAACGCGCGAGCAGCGGTCCTGCGAGCAGGAACGAGGCGCGGATGCGCTCGGCGACCTCGGCGTCGACCTCGGTGGTGCTCACCGTCGAGGCGTCGACGCGCAGCTCGCTGTCGTCGAGCCATTCGACCTGGGCGCCGAGCGTCGCGATCAGGGTGACCATCGCCTCCACGTCGGCGATTCGCGGGACGTTGCGCAGCACCACCGGGTCGGCGGTGAGCAGGGTGGCGGCGAGGATCGGCAGCGCGCTGTTCTTGTTTCCGGCCGGCGTGATCGTGCCCGAGAGCGGCACTCCGCCGTCGATGAGGAACTTCTCCAAGGTCGGCCTCGCTGGGGTGGGGAGCGGACGGTCGCCCGCTGGGCACATGCGCCCGGGCGGCAGGTGGGGGGCGGCCGCGGACGTCCGCAGGGACGCGGTCGGCGCGGCGGCGTGAGCTAGGGTACCCGGCATCGTGGTGGAGGATTCGCGCGAGGTCGCCTGGACCCTGCTTTGTGAGTGGACCGAGGGCGATTCGCTGCGTCGCCACGCGCTTGCGGTCGAGACGGCGATGCGCGCCTACGCGCCGCGCTTCGACGGGGATCCCGAGCTGTGGGGGCTCACCGGCCTGCTCCACGATCTCGACTACGAGCGCTTTCCCGACATGGACTCCGCCGACGGCCATCCCCGCACCGCGCTGCGCGAGCTCGAGGCCCGCGGCTACCCGCCGGAGCTCGTGCGCGCGGTCGCGACGCACGCCCCGTTCCTCGGCGTGCCGCGCGAGACGCCGATGGAGCGCGCGCTGTTCGCCGTCGACGAGCTGTCGGGGTTCGTGCTGGCCTGCGCGTACGTGCGGCCCGAGGGCCTTGTGGGGATGACTCCCAAATCGGTGAAGAAGAAGCTGAAGACGCCGGCGTTCGCCGCCGCGGTGAGCCGCACGGATCTCACTGAGGGCGCCGCCGAGCTCGGCGTCGAGTTCGACGAGCACGTCGCGTTCGTGATCGCGGCGCTCACCGAGCGGCGGGACGTGCTGATGCCTGCCGCGTCCGGGGCCGGGCCGTGAACGAGCTGCGCGTCGTCGTGATGGAGGGCGATGAGACCGGCCAGGAGCTGCTCGAGCAGTCGCTGCGGGTGCTCGACGGCGAGCTGCTCGGCCTGCAGGCGCTCACGCTCGAGCGCTACGACCTGTCGCTCGAGTCGCGCCGCGACACCGGGAACGGGATCGTCCACGAGGCGGCGGTGGCGATGCGCGAGGCGGGCCTCGGGCTCAAAGCGGCGACGATCACGCCCGAGACCGCCGGCGACGTCGGCTCACCCAACCGGATCCTGCGCGAGGAGGTCGACGGCAAGGTGATCGTCCGCACCGGGCGGCGACTGCCCGGGGTGGCCCCGATCGCGGGCGTGCACCACCCGATCTCGGTGGTGCGCATGGCGGTCGATGATGCCTACGGCGCCTCCGAGGAGCGCTCGGGTGAGGCCGGCGGGGCCGACGAGGTCGCCTATCGCACCGAGAAGATCACCCGCTCGACCTGCCATGCGGTGGCCGAGTACGCGTTCCAGGCGGCCGCCCGCGCGGGCGCGCGCGTATACGGCGGCCCCAAGTGGACGGTGTCGCCGGTGTACGAGGGGATGCTCAAGGAGGAGCTCGACGCCGCCGCCGCCCGCCACCCCGACGTCCGCTACCAGCCGGTGCTCATCGACGCCACCTACGCGGGGCTGCTCTCCGGCGCGACCGACGCCCCGCTGGTGATCCCGGCTCTGAACCGTGATGGGGACTGCCTGTCTGACCTCGTGCTGCCGATGTTCGGCTCGATCGCGGGAGCGGAATCGGTGCTGCTCGCGTTCGGTGGGGACTACCGCACCACGGTCGCCATGGCCGAGGCGCCCCACGGCACCGCTCCGGCGCTGCTCGGCAAGGACCTCGCCAACCCGCTGGCGATGATCCTCGCCTGCGGGGCGCTGCTGCGCCACGCCGCCGAGCGCCACGGAGCGGACTGCGAGCGGGCCTCGCGCGCCATCTACGAGGGCACCCTGGAGACGATCGCCGGCGGGGTGAAGACCCCGGACCTCGGCGGCCACGCCGGAACCACCGAGTTCACCGACGCGGTCGTGCAGCGGATCGCCACCAAGCTTGACGTGTGGGCGTCGCTCGGGTCGTGAGCCGCCGGGGGGGCGGCTACCAGAGAACCGGCACGCGGTAGGCGTCGAAGCGCGCGTCCCCGGTGATGATCGGGAGGCGCTCGGTGAGCGCTTGCGCGATCAGCAGTCGGTCGAAGGGATCGCGATGGTGCGCCGGCAGGTCGCGTACCTGCCAGGCATGGGCACCGGTGACGGGCAGCCACGCGAACCCCTCCCGCACGATCCGATCCGGCAGGTCGTCGGGTACAGTGAGCTTCCCGAGCGACCGCTTGATCGCGATCTCCCACACGCTCGCGGCGCTCACCAGCGGCTCGGTGGCCGGATCGGCGAGCGCCTCACGCGCCGGTGCGGACAGCGCCGGATCGTCGGCGAGCCACCACAGCAGCACATGCGTGTCGAGCAGCAGGCGACTCATCCGGTGTACTCGGTAAACCCCTCCGGCGTGTCGTCGAAGTCATCGGCGATCTCGATCTGTCCCTTCAGCGCTCCAGGACGTCGGGGCGTGGTCGGCGCGTGGTAGGCGACGATCTTGGCGACGGGAGTCGGGCCGCGCCGGACCACGATCTCTTCACCGAGCTCGGCGCGCGCCACCAATCGCGAGAACTGGGTCTTCGCCTCGTGGATCGATACCGCGTCCATTTCAGTTCACGGTAGCGAACTTAGTCCGCTTAGTCCATCTCTGTGTTTGGGGCGCGTGGTGGCGGGTCTGCGAGACTCACGTCGCGGCCGTCTGCAAGATTCCTGTCAGAACACACGTTCCGTCCGGCCGCCCTCGTACTCTCGAACATATGTTCCAGTCACCCAAGCGGCGGATGCGGGCACTCCTCGATGTCGTCGACGACATGCTCGCCGGCGCGCCCGAGCCCGAGCTCCCGCCTCACCCCCATCGCCGGCCGGTGCAGCTGCGGATGCAGCGGCGCGCCGGCGCGGTCGCCCCGCGCGCGATGCACTGCCTCTCCCCCGTGCGCCCCGCAGCACTGCCGTCGCCCGCTGCGGCCGAGCGCGACCTCACCCGCTGAGGCGCCGACGCTCGGAACGGCGATGGGTCGCGTCCTCGCCGTCTGTGCGCCGCTCCGACGGTATGGTCGCAGGTATGACATCGAAGGCCAAGATCGCCGTGACTCTTCCCACCGATCTGGTCGCTGCGGCCCGGTCGGCGGTGAAGGCCGGTCGCGCGCCGAGCGTCTCGGCCTACGTGGGCGCCCTCAAGGAGCGAACCAAGCTCGATGATCTTGACGCGTTGCTCGATGAGATGCTCGCCGAGACCGGGGGGCCGCTCACCGACGCCGAACGAGCCGAGATCGACCGTCAGGCAGGATGGAAGTAGGGGTCACGCTTGACGCCGGGGCGCTGGTCGCGTTTGAGCGCTCAGAGCGCAAGGTGGTGGGCCTCATCACGCCGGCCCGAGAACGAGCTGAGCCACTGGCGGTGCCGGTGGGCGCCTTGGGACAGGTCTGGCGCGATGGCCGCCGCCAGGCGCGGCTGGCGAGGTTGCTCAGATCGAACGCCGTCGAGGTCGTCGGACTCGATGACTTCGGAGCTCGAGCGGCGGGCCAGCTCTGCGGCGTCTCCGGTACCTCGGACGTGATCGACGCCAGCGTCGTGTTGTGCGCGCGGGCTCGGGGACACCGGATCGCCACCAGCGATCCCGATGACATGCGCCACCTTGACCCGACCCTCGCGCTGATTCTCGTGTAGACACGCCGATGACCGAGCTGCGAACCGACCGACTGCATCTGCGCCAGTGGCGGGATTCCGACTTCGCCGCGTTCGCGACTCTGAACGCGGACGCCGAGGTGATGGAGCACTTCCCGGCGCGGCTGACCCGCGAGACGAGCGACGCGCTCGCCACTCGGGAGCACGCGCGAATCGCCGCGCGCGGCTGGGGCCTGTGGGCCGTCGAGGTCGTGGATGCCCAGGCGGGGGCGGAAGCCGCCGGTTCAGCATCGGCCCCCGGTGGCGCCACGCCGTTCATCGGCTTCGTCGGGCTCGCCGAGCCCGAGTTCGACGCGCACTTCACTCCCGCGGTCGAGATCGGCTGGCGCCTCGCCCGCCCCGCCTGGGGCCACGGCTATGCGACCGAGGCCGCACATGCCGTGGTCAGGTTCGCCTTCGACGAGCTCGGCCTCCACGAGCTCGTCTCCTTCACGTTCGTCGAGAACCGGCGCTCGCGTCGCGTGATGGAGCGCCTCGGCATGACGCACGAACCCGCCGATGACTTCGATCACCCGAGCCTTGCCGGCCATCCACTACAGCGCCACGTCCTCTACCGCCTCGAGGCCCCCGGCAGCGTCACTCAGACCTAGTGGCGTGACAGGGTTCACCGGTCGCAGCACTATCCAGGCGTCGTGGTCGAGGCACGCGAGCACGAGATCGTCGTGCGCCGGCCCCGTGGCGTGTTGGAGTTCACACAACCCCCACCGCGGCGTCCAGATGAGCTGGCGTGGTCCGAGGCACGGCAGGCCGCGCGTGAGCAGCGGATCGCCCATCGAGTCCCAGACGGGGCGTGATCGTCGACACCAACGTGCTGCTGCGGGCGCTGGACGGCGATCCGGGCGCTCAGAGCAGTGCCGCCCGCGAGCGGATCATCCGGGCCAGGGACACGGGCCAGCGGTTGACGGTGCGCGGCCGCCAGCTACCGAGCACGATCAGTAGATCTCCACGACTGCCTGCAGAGCGCGCTCGCACACGAGCGTGCCACCACGGTCCTTGCCTTCGATGACGATCTACGTCGGCTCGGCAACCATCAGCGGCCGTAGCCTGACGGTGTGGGAACGGGCAACGATCTGTCGGCCGTCAGGTCGGTCGGAGGTCCTCGAGCTGGCAGGGTGGATCCTCGAGCTCGAGCAGCCCCGGATCGCCGGTGCCATCCCACTGGCGGCGAACCGGCCACCGAGCGAACCCGGGACGCCGGCGAGCCGCGATCACGACCTGGGAGCCGGCGTAGGTGCCACGGCGCGCTGCCGGGCAGCCACGAAGGCGCGTACCCAGCGCTCGGTGTCGCCCGGGGAACCACACAGGACGGTCGCCGGCATCGCCGGGTCGGCGGCCCACGCGCGCATTCTCAACCGCTTGCGGGTAAACGAGCGGAAGTGCCATTGCAGGATGGAGTCCTGGGCCAGCATGCCCCGCCAGGTCTCGACGTTCCCGTTGCAGATGAGCTGCCGGTCTGCGGCTCGGGACACCGTCCGGCGCACCAGCCTGGGCAACGACACCCTGCGGGCGTAATCGAGACCGACGATCAGTTCGGTTCGGGCCAACGGGACGTCGAGCCAGTCTCCGTAGGCGGTGTCGAGAATCCAGCGGTTGCCGGCACAGATCGCCTGGATTCGCCGACGCTGTTCCTCAGCCGGCACCGGAACCCAGCCCGGCTCCCACGTCAGGTCGTCGACGGAGTACCAGGGGATGCCGGTGGGCGCGGCCAGCCGGGCGGCCAAGGTCGTCTTGCCGGAGCCGGTGACGCCGTAGACGAGGATCCGCTGCGGCGCTTCTTCCGCCTCGTTCACCGCCCCTCAGGACAGGGGCACGCCCCCGTCACGCGCTCCGCCGACCCCGCCAACCCTCAGACGAGGCGCTCGATCTTCAGCTTGCGGACGCCCCGGGGAGTCTCGAGCTCGACCGTCTCGCCGACCTTGTGGTCGAGCAGCGCCAAGGCGACTGGTGACTCGGCGGACAGCTTGCCGGCGGCGCGGTCGGCCTCGGCCGCACCCACGATCGTCCAGCGGTGCACCTCGTCGGTGCCGAGATCGCGGACCTCGGCTTCGCGGGCGAACGCCATCGCGTCCCCGGCATCGGGCGCGGACTCGACGACGACCGCATTGCGCATCCGCTGGCGCAGGCGCAGGATGCGGGTCTCCAGGTGACCCTGGTCCTCCTTGGCCGCGTGATACTCGGCGTTCTCCTTGAGGTCACCGTGACCCCGCGCCTCGAGGATGCGCGCGGCGATGTCCCGCCGGGCAACCGTCTCGAGCTCGCCGATCTCGGCCTTCAGCGCCGCGAGGCCCGCTTCGGTGATCGGCTCACCGGCATCGTTCGAAGTACTCATCCGGGCATTATCCCATTCCCCCGCGCCCACCACCACCCCGCCGACAACGCGTCGCGCCGAAACACTGCACCTCCAGGCCACCGATCCAGCTCGACCGCCAGGACGCGTGCCCGAGCAGGCGTTCACTATTGGTTAACTGCGCCGCCAGCACAGCTATCGAGCCAGGGTAGGCGCCACCGGTGTGCTTCCCGAAGCTCAGGCACCGGCGGAGCTCAACGCAGCGAGCACACGCGGAAGGGGCGGGGGTGTGTCTCGATGTCCCAATCGCGGGCCCTGGCATGAGGCAGACGTCTGCGGAGACGACGATCGTAGGTACTGCATCTGCGCGGGCACGCCTAGGACAGCGGGGTGCACCCCCACCCGACAAGCACCCTCACAACGAACAAGAGCCCCGCCGAAGCGGGGCTCTCGAACAACATAAAAACCGGCGGCGACCTACTCTCCCAGGCCCTTGCGGGCCAAGTACCATCGGCGCTGAGGGGCTTAACGGCTCTGTTCGGAAAGGGAAGAGGTGTTTCCCCCTCGCCATAGCCACCGGAAACTTGTCAGCGGCGCGTGCGGCGCGCCACAAAGGTGGAGAGAGACCGCTCGACGCGGGCCTTCAAAACCACACAGTCGCCAATGAACGGATACCGAAGAAGAAAAATATCCGTCAAGCCCTCGACTCATTAGTACCAGTCTCCTACAGGCGTTACCGCCCTTCCAGATCTGGCCTATCAACCTGGTGGTCTACCAGGAGTCTTACTCCCTCAATGGGGATGGGAGAGCTCATCTCGAGGCCGGCTTCCCGCTTAGATGCTTTCAGCGGTTATCCGATCCGCACGTAGCTAATCTGCGATGCCCTTGGCAGGACAACAGATACACCAGAGGTGCGTTCATCCCGGTCCTCTCGTACTAGGGACGAATCCTCTCAACTCTCCAACGCCCACGGCAGATAGGGACCGAACTGTCTCACGACGTTCTGAACCCAGCTCGCGTACCGCTTTAATGGGCGAACAGCCCAACCCTTGGGACCTACTTCAGCCCCAGGATGCGACGAGCCGACATCGAGGTGCCAAACCGGGCCGTCGATGTGGACTCTTGGGCCCGATAAGCCTGTTATCCCCGGAGTACCTTTTGTCCGTTGAGCGACGGCGCTTCCACTTGCTACCGCCGGATCACTAAAGCCTGCTTTCGCACCTGCTCGACCTGTCGGTCTCACAGTCAAGCTCCCTTATTGCTTTTGCACTCTACGCACGATTTCCGACCGTGCTGAGGGAACCTTTGCGCGCCTCCGTTACATTTTGGGAGGCGACCGCCCCAGTCAAACTACCCACCTGTCACTGTCCAGCGCCCGGTTTCACGGCGCGCTGTTAGAGATCCAATACACCAAGGGTGGTATCTCAAGGTTGACTCCACGCCGGCCGCAGCCGACGCTTCAAAGTCTCCCACCTATCCTGAGCGAAATGGACCGAACCCCAATACCAGGCTGTAGTAAAGGTTCACGGGGTCTTTCCGTCTAGCCGCGGGTACTCGGCATCTTCACCGAGACTGCAATTTCACCGAGCCCCTCGTTGAGACAGCGTTCAAGTCGTTACGCCATTCGTGCAGGTCGGAACTTACCCGACAAGGAATTTCGCTACCTTAGGACCGTTATAGTTACGGCCGCCGTTTACCGGGGCTTAGTTTCGGTGCTTTGAGCCGAAGCCCTAACACCTCCACGTAACCTTCCGGCACCGGGCAGGCGTCAGCCCCTATACGTCGTCTTGCGACTTAGCAGAGACCTGTGTTTTTGGTAAACAGTCGCTTGAACCTATTCACTGCGGCCCGCTCGGGCTCCACTCGCGAAGAGCTTCACCCTACTGGGGCGCCCCTTATCCCGAAGTTACGGGGCGATTTTGCCGAGTTCCTTAACGAGGGTTATCTCGATCACCTTAGTGTTCTCCACTTGCCCACCTGTGTCGGTTTTGGTACAGGCACGCGCGACCTCCCTAGAGGCTTTTCTCGGAGGCATGGCTTCCGGGACTCGCCGGCTTAGAGCCAGCTGGCATCGCGCCTCAGGTTATGCGGCTCCGGATTTACCTAGAGCCACCCCTACACGCTTACCCCAGGACGACCATCGCCTGGGATCCCATAGCCTTCCTCGTCCCCCCATTCGGTCAAACGGTCGCGACGTGGTACGGGAATATCAACCCGTTGGCCATCGACTACGCCTTTCGGCCTCGCCTTAGGTCCTGACTAACCCTGAGCAGACGAACTTTACTCAGGAATCCTTGGGCAATCGGTGGAGGGGATTCTCACCCCTCTTTCGTTACTTATGCCGGCATTCTCACTTCCGTCGCCTCCACAGCTACCTTACAGCGCTGCTTCACAGGCGGCGGAACGCTCTCCTACCGCGCGACAGATGTCGCACCCGCAGCTTCGGTGACTAGCTTGAGCCCCGTTACATTGTCCGCGCTCGAACACTTGACCAGTGAGCTGTTACGCATTCTTTAAAGGATGGCTGCCTCTAAGCCAACCTCCTGGTTGTCTGTGCACTCGAACATCGTTTACCACTTAGCTAGTACTTGGGGACCTTAGCTGGCGGTCTGGGCTGTTTCCCTTTTGACGCTGAAGTTTATCCCCCAGCAACTGACTCCCGGAGTAGCCGTGACGGTCTTCGGAGTTTGCCTGAATTCGGTAACCTGGTAGGGCCCCTAGTCCAAACAGTGCTCTACGGCCGCCACGGAATTGATCCGAGGCTATACCTAAATATATTTCGGAGAGAACCAGATATCACTGAGCTTGATTAGCCTTTCACTCCGACCCACAGGTCATCCGCCCAGTTTTCAACCTAGGTCGGTTCGGTCCTCCACGAGGTCTTACCCCCGCTTCAACCTGCCCATGGGTAGCTCGCTCAGCTTCGGGTCTACCGCCTACGACTGATTCGCCCTATTCGGACTCGCTTTCGCTACGGCTCCGCTCATCGCTTAACCTTGCCGCAGACGAGTAACTCGCCGGCTCGTTATGCAAAAAGCACGCGGTCACGTCACGAAGACGCTCCCACCGCTTGTAGGCACGCGGTTTCAGGTACTATTTCACTCCCCTTCCGGGGTACTTTTCACCTTTCCCTCACGGTACTAGTCCGCTATCGGTCACCAAGTAGTACTTAGCCTTGGAGGGTGGTCCCCCCAGGTTCAGTCCGCGTTTCACGGGCGCGGACTTACTCAGGTACACCTGCGGAAGATCATGCAATTTCGCTTACGGGACGATTGCCCTCTTCGGTGCGCGGTTCCACGCGCTTCAGCTATCGCATGATTTTGTAACTTCCGCTGGACCGGCCATGGTCCAGACCAGGTGCCCTACAACCCCTGCCGCGCAACGCATGACCGCTTACACGCGACAGGTTTGGGCTGATCCCCTTTCGCTCGCCACTACTCGGGGAGTCTCTTTTGATTTACTTTCCTCGGGGTACTGAGATGTTTCACTTCCCCCGCTTGTCTCCAACTCGCCTATGTGTTCAGCGAGTGGTAACACCGCATTACCGGTGCTGGGTTTGCCCATTCGGAAATCCGCGGATCAATGGCTATTCAGCGCCTCACCGCGGCTTATCGCAGCCGTTCACGTCCTTCATCGACTCTTGGTGCCAAGGCATCCACCGTGTGCCCTTACTATCTTGACGGTGATCTTCAATGGGTACAGCTCTTGCGAGCTGCGCCCGGTGATACCCGTTTACATTGGCTACTGTGCAGTTTTCAAGGTCCGTGAAGAGCGAAACGGCAACGCCGACGTCCGCGGGGCCAATAAGGAATCTCCGCGAAAGCCGGCGGGGTGCCGGTCTCTCAAAACTCAACAGCATGCGGCCCCGCCCGAGCCACCACAAGGGCGCCTCGGCGAGACCTGCCAGGCCCGGTCGACATGCTAAGGACCGGAATGCGTTCGGAGCTCGACGTCGGACGGGCCCAATGGCCCGACCGTGCGTGAATACGAGATCCACGCGATCGTCTCCAGCATCCGGCGCCCTCCGAGGAGGGCTCCCTAGAAAGGAGGTGATCCAGCCGCAGCTTCCGCTACGGCTACCTTGTTACGACTTCACCCCAGTCACGAGCCCCACCTTCGACGGCTCCCTCCCA
>CAXTTD010000028.1:0-16305 GCA_964246945.1 uncultured Solirubrobacteraceae bacterium
CTCCGGCGCCGGCGGGCAGCTCGAGCATCAGAGCTCGCTCAGGCGCTCCCGTGCTCGCGCGCGTAGGCCACGAGCTCGGCCCGGGACCCGCGACCGGTCTTCTGCTGGATGCGGGCGCGATGGGATTCGACGGTGCGCACGCTGAGGTACAGCCGGGTGGCGATCTCACCGTTGGTGTGACCGAGGGCGATCAGCTCGAGCACCTCGAGCTCCCGCGCCGACAGGGCGTCGGGCGTGCGCGGCTCCGGCTCCCCGGCGGCGAGACGGGCTCCGAGCTCGGGGGTGAGGTAGGTTCGCCCCGCGGCCGCGGCCCGGATCGCGTCGACGAGCTCCGCCTCGGCCGCCTCCTTCAGGACGTAGCCGGTGGCTCCCGCGCGCAGCGCCTCGCGGGCCAGCTCAGCGCCGGAGTGCATGGTGAGCACGACGATCCGGGTGCTCGGCGAGATCTCCCGCAGACGCGGGATAGCGGGCAGCGAGGAGCCGTCGGCGAGGTCGAGGTCGAGTACGAGCACCGCCGGCCGGTGGGTGGCGAGCGCCTGCTCGGTCTCGGCGACGGTGCCCACCTCGGCGCACACCGCGAGGCCGGGGCGGCGGTCAAGCAACAGCCGCAGGCCAGCCCGCACGACGCGGTGGTCCTCGGCGAGCGCGATCGTGATCGGTCCGTGCCCTCCGAATCGAGCGCTCTCGCTCACCCGCTGGACTCCAGCACCGCCCCGTCGTCGATCCGCGCAGGCTCGTCCGCCTGCAGGTGCACCGCCCCGCGCACGACGACTCCGGCCCCGAAGGTGAAATCGCCGGAGACGACGAGCCGTTGCGCGGAGCGCAACGACGGCGCGCCGTCGGGGAAGCGAGCGTCGAAGTCGTCGATGATCTTGTAGAAGTGTGAGTCGAGCTCGACGTAGGGCATGTCGCCGGCCCGCTCGGGAACCGGCGCCACCGCCATCGTCCCGTCGAGCGTGTACACGTCGGAGCGCAGCACCAGCAGATCGTCGGTCGTCTTCACCGGGGCGAACCGGGTCCGGGGCACGAGCAGGAGCTCGGCGCCGGGAAAGCTCTCGATCGCCGCCCCCATCGCGCTCTCGAGCTGGATCACCGGCGTCGAGTCCGGGTCACGAGGGTCGACGGTCTTGCGGTTGACGATCAGCGGCAGCTCGAGCACGCCACCGGAGCGCTCGAGCGTGTCCGCGAGCACGTCGAGGTCGATCCACAGGTTGTTCGTGTTGTAGAAGCGCCAGCGACGGAAGTCCCGGAAGGAGGCCGCGTCCTGCGGCGGGGTCTGGGCGCTCTCCCGCAGGACGAGCTGACCGTCGGCGCGCCGGCGGGCCAGGTGCCCGCCCTTGCGGTCGGCCTCGGTCCCCCGCACCACCTCCATCAGGAAGGGGATTCCCGCGGCCGCCATGTGGGCCGGGATCCGCGGGTCGAGCTGGGCGCCGAGGTTGTCCGCGTTGGCGATCATCGCGTAGCGGATCCCCCGCTCACGCAGCGCCGCGAGCATCCCCGAGCGCCGCAGCGCGCCGTACACGTCGCCGTGCCCCGGGGGGCACCACTCGAGCGCGCGCGCCGCCGGCCAGCTCACCGGCGCGAGCGTATCGGCGTCGAGCTTGGGGATCATCGACTGCATGAAGTCCGGCGCGAGGCCGTCGAGCGCGAGGCCGGGATAGCCGGCGAGCGCGCGCAGCGTCGGCTCGCGGGTCGCCTCGGAGTCCATCAGCACGAGCGGCAGCGCGACGTCGTGGCGCTCACGCAGGTGCAGGGCCTGGCCGACGATGATGTCGAGGAACGTGCGGCCGTCCCGGGCCTCCATCAGCGACTTGGGCTGCTGCAGCCCCATCGAGGTGGCGAGACCGCCGTTGAGCTTGATGAGCGCCACCCCGCCTAGCACGCCGGCCAGCTCACCCGCGGGAACCTCGGGCAGTGCGTCGAGCGCGAGCACGTCCTGCGCAGGCTCGAGCGTGTCTGAGGGCACGAGCGACTGGGCGTCCTGCACGAGGCGGTCGTAGGCGGAGAGGAAGGCGCGGGTCGCCTCCGCGTGGGCGCCCGCACGACGCATCGTCTCTGCCGCCGCGGCTCGGGAGGGGGCGGAATCCGTCTCGGTCATGACTTCATTGTGCCCGGGGGCGGGGAATCACGGCGCCGCGCGGCCCGAGTTGACCCCGGGCCGCGGCCCCGGCGCCGGCTCAGCGGATCGTCGCCGAGCGCCGGCGCACCAGCGCATCGATCATCACCGCGAGGATGAGCACGATCGCGGTGGCGATGTCCTGCACCGCCGCCTGGACCCCCATCAGCTCCAGGCCGTTGTAGACGACGGCGATGACGAGGCCGCCGAGGAGGGCCTGCATCGGCTTGCCGCGGCCGCCGAACAGGCTCGTGCCGCCGATGACCGCGGCGGCGACCGCGAACAGCACCTCGTTACCGCCGGGGATATCGGTCGAGACGCTGCCGAGCGTCGAGAGGTAGATCACGCCGGCGAACGCCGCGGTCGCCCCGCCGAGCATGAACCCGACCGTGCGGATCAGCGGCACGTTGATCCCGGCGCGGCGAGCCGCCTCGGGGTTGTTGCCGATCGCGTACAGGTAGCGGCCGAGCTTGGTGCGTCCCATGAGCCCGGTGTAGAGCAGCAGCACGATGAGCACGAACGGGATCACCCACGGCACACCTCGGATCGGGACGAGCAGTCCGCGGTTGGAGTTGCAGATGAGCACGAGCACGACGCCGCCGACCGCGACGAGCCCGATGGTGAGCAGAGCGACGCTCAGCGGCGGCGCGGTGAGGCCCTTGGACCGGCGCGACTGGACGCTGCGCAGCGTCCACGCCGCGAACGCAGCGATCACCACCACGAGCACGATCCAACTCACCCCGGCGCTCATCTGGGAGCCTGTGAGCTTGGACAACGGCGAGGAGCTCGGGATGGAGATGACGCCGCCGACCGCCGCCTTGTCGACGTTGGCCAGCTCGAGGACCACGCCCTCGAAGCCGAGCAAACCGCCGAGGGTGACGACGAACGATGGTAGCCCGAGCCGGGTGATGAGCGAGCCCTGGAGCAGGCCGGCGGCCGCTCCGACGATGAGGCCACAGATCACGGCCAGCCACCACGGGAAGTTGACCGGCGACGCCATCAGCTCGGCGATCGTGAACGCGCACACGCCGGCGAGGTAGCCGAGCGACAGGTCGATCTCGGAGAGGATGAGCGCGTAGAACTCCGCGGCGCCGAACATGATGAAGAGCGCCGCCTGGATGAACAGGTTGACGAGGTTGCCTCCGGAGAGGAACTTCGACTGCTCGATCTGGAAGAAGATGATGATCGCGATCAGGCCGGCGATCACCGGCAGCGCGCCCGATTCGCCGTTGCGGATCCGCCGCCACCACGCGGCGAGATACTCGCCAAGGTCGTTGGCGACGACGTCCGGGGCGGCGACCAGCGCCATGTCCGTCGCGTCGGACGCCTCGGTGCTGTCGGTCTCTGGGGCGACGGCCGTCTCCAGGCCGGCGTCGCCGGTGCCCGGGGTGTCCTCGGTGGCGCTCATGCCCGTCCCTTTCCGGTCGACCCGGCAGCCGCCGGCGCGTCGCCCGCGGTCCCGGTGGTCATGTACTCGACGAGGTTCTGGCGGTTGAACTGCGACGCCGGACCCTGGACGGCAAGACGGCCGAGGTACAGGCAGGCGATGTGATCGGCGACCTGGAAGACGTCGTTGAGGTTGTGGGAGATGAGCAGCACCGCGACGTCGCGGTTCGAGAGGGTCTGGATGAGCTCGAGCACCATCGTCGTCTGATTGACGCCGAGCGCGGCGGTCGGCTCGTCCATGATCACGAGCTGGGCCTTCGACATAACCGCCTTGGCGACGGCGACCGACTGGCGCTGGCCGCCGGACAGCGAAGCCACCGGCTGGCGGATGGAGCGCACCGTGGTCACGTTGAGATCACGCAGCGTCTGCCGGGCGGCGTTCTCCATCGTCGCCTCGTCGAGCAGGCCACCGGCAACCGGCTCGTGGCCGAGGAACATGTTCTGGACGATGTCGAGGTTGTCGCAGAGCGCGAGGTCCTGGTAGATCGTGGTGATCCCGAGCGCCTCGGCGTCCCGCGGCCCGTGCAGTTGGACCGGCCGGCCCTCCCACAGGATCTCGCCGCCGTCGGGTCCCCACAGACCCGAAATCGTCTTGATCAGCGAGGACTTGCCGGCGCCGTTGTCCCCGACCAGGGCGGTGACCTTGCCGGGCATGACCGCGAGGTCGACCTCGGACAGGGCCCGGACCGGACCGAACGTCTTGGTGACGCCCTTGAGCTCGAGCAGCGGCGCGCCGTCGGCGGCGCTTCCGTTGCCCGCACCGGGCGAGTCGGCGCCACCGGCCCCCGCGTAGGAACCCATCAACGCCTCTCTCTCCCGCTCACCCCGGCCCGCCCCGCGGGTGGCGCGGACGGGCACGATCGGTTGTGGCGCGCCCCCTAGGAGGCGTTGATACCTGCCTTCTTGCACTCCGCTGCGTAGGAGCCCTTGCACAGCTGCGACGCCGGGACGAAGTTGTCCTTGATGACGGTCGCGTTCATGTTCTTGGGGGTGACCCACTCGGGCTTCAGCAGCACCGACGGGACCTTCTTGTTGTGCTCCATGATGTCGTACGAGACGCCGTTGAGCAGCGATGACGGCGGGGTCTTGCCGGCTCGCAGGTAGACGGCGAGCGCCGCGGCGGCCGATGCCTCCTGGTAGATCGGCTTGTAGACGGTGCCGCACTGATAGCCGGAGAGGACGTTCTGCAGACCGGTGAGGGTCGCGTCCTGGCCGGTGGTCGGGAACGTCCCCGCCTTCACGCCCTTGGACTTCAGGTACGTGATGATCGGGGCGCCGTTCTCGTCGTTGGGGATGAGCGCCGCGTTGGCGGTGGGGTTGGCGGTGAACGCCTGCTCGAACTCGCTCTGGGCGGTCGTCGGCGTCCACGTGCCGGCCGGCGTCGCCAGCAGCTTCCACTTGCCGGACTTGAACAGCGGATCGAGCACGGCCGCTGAGCCCTGGTGGAACAGGGTCGCGTTGTTGTCGGTCGGGTCGCCGCGCATGAAGATGATCTTGGGGCTCTTCACGCCCTCCTTGGCGACGCACGAGACGAGGCCCTTGGCCATCAGCTTGCCGACATTGACGTTGTTGAACGACACGTAGTAGGGACGGCTGCCGCCCAGCGTGAGCCGGTCGTAGTCGATCACCTTCGCACCGTGAGCGTTGGCGTACTGCTCGACCTTGGCTCCGGTGCCCGAATCCTCAGGGTCGGAGAGGATGATGCTCGCGCCCTTGGTGATGTCGCTCTGGGCGTCCGCGTAGAACTGGCTGTCGGAGCCCTGGGCGTTCTGGATGATGATGTCCGACGCGGGCACGCCGGCCGCCAGCAGGGCCTTCTTGAGGTCCGGCTGGTCGAACTCGACGTAGCGCGTCGAGGACGTCGTGTCGGGAAGGATGGCGGCGACCTTGCCCCTGCCCGCGGCCCCGATTGACTTCAGCGCCTTGAGCGCCGAGAAGTTGTTGGTGAACGAGCTCACCGAGATCGACGGCGTGGAGCTCGCCGAGCTCGACGTCGACGTACCACTTGCGGCGGCGCTGCTCGACGAACTCTTCGACGAACTTCCGCACGCCGCCACGAGAATCGCGACTGCGATCATGGGCACGAGTGCCCGCAATCTGACTGCCATGCAATGACTCCTCATCTGGGAGGACGCTCCTTCGGAGCTCCTCGGTTCTCCCTCCGCTCCCCTCCCCCCGGAAAAGACGCGGAAGACGATTACAGCGGGTGACGATCACCCGCGCGAAACATTAGTACAACCTAAACGCCGTTGCCGTCAAGCGCGGCGGTCATCCGCCCGCGGAGATGGTGCCCTCCGCCTGCGCCTCCAACCGAGCCCGGCGGTACTCCTCGACGACGATCTCGGTGAGCTCATCCACCGAGGTCTCAGCGGTCGGCTTGTCGAGCGCGATGACCCCGTCCTGGATGAGGTTCACCCGGTCGCACGCCTGCAGCACGTGCACGTAGTTGTGCAGGATCATGATGATCGAGACCTTGCCCTCGTCCTTGATGCGGGCGATGAGGTCGAGGATCATCGCGCCCTCCTTGGCGCCCATCGCCGCGAGCGGCTCGTCGAGGAGGATGATGTCGGCGTCACCGGAGATGGTGCGGGCGACCGCGATCGCCTGACGCTGACCGCCGGACAGCCGCGCCGCCGGGACATTGATCGACGGGATGTTGATCCCGATCTGGTCCAGCCACTTGCGGGCCTCGCGCTTCATCGCGCGGTTGTCGACGAACGGCAGCGCCCGGCGCGTCCGCTCGCGCTTGAGGAACAGGTTCTGGTACACGCTGAGCTGGTTGACCAGCGCCAGGTCCTGGAACACGGTGTCGATGCCGAGCGCACGGGCGGCGTCGACGTTGCGCGGGTTGTAGTCCTCGCCCTTTACCCACAGCGTCCCGGAATCGGCCTTCTGAAAGCCGGCGAGGATCTTCACCAGGGTCGATTTGCCGGCGCCGTTGTCACCGAGCAGACCGAGGATCTCACCCTTGCGCAGGTGGAGATTGATGTCGCGCAGCGCGACCGTCGGCCCGAAGCGCTTGGAGAGGTTCTCCACGCGCAGGACATCGTCCTCGGCGCTCTGGAATTCGACGACTCGCTCCTGCGGGCTCCCCCCGCGCGGGTCAGTCACGACCGGTGCCTGACCTCACCCGGGCGACGTAGACGTTGATGATCATGGCGACGAGAATGGCTACTCCCAGGTAGAGGTCGACATAGTTGCTGTTGACGCCCTTGAAGGCGAGGCCGTCGTAGAGGATGCCCAGGAACAGGGCACCGATGAGCGCCCCGACGACCGTCCCCGAGCCCCCGACCAGCAGCGTGCCGCCGATGACGGCCGCGGCGATCGCCAACAGCAGGTAGTTCTGGGCCGTGGTGGGGTCCGGCGTGGCGGTGGTCGTCCGCGTCGCTTCCAGGATGCCGGTGAATCCGGCCAGCAGCGCGCACACGGCGAAGTTGGCGATCATGTTCAGCTTCTCGTTGATCCCCGCCTCCTTGGCCCCGAGACGGTTGCCTCCGACCGCGACCGTGTAGATCCCCCATCGCGTGAACGTCAACGCGAGCTGCAGGATGATCACGATCCCCAGCGCCCAGAACAGCTCGGAGTACGTCCCGCCGCCGAAGATCTTCTCGAACGTGCTGTTGCCGAGGATCGTCGTGCCCGCGGGGGTGATCGGCGTGTCGTGGGAGATGATCAGCGTGAGCCCGCTGAGCGCGAACAGGGTGCCGAGCGTGGTCACGAACGAGCTGATCCCGATCACCGAGACGAACACACCGTTGATGACGCCGAGGGCGGCGCACACGATCAGCGCGAGGATGAGCGCCGGGACCGTCGGCAGCCCGGCCTCGGCGAACTTGTACATGATGAACGGCGAGATCAGGTACGTGCCGCCGATCGAGAGATCGATCTCGGCGTTGATCATCACAAACACCTCGCCGGCGGCGAGGATCGCGTAGGGCGTGAAGTAGGGCAGCAGGTTCTTGAAGCTGCTCAGGGTCACGAAGTGGTGCGTGGTGGCGATGAAGTAGATGAGGGTGATCGCCGTGACCACGATGATCGAGCCCTCGCGAATCGTGAGGATGCTCTTGACGAACCCGAGTGAGCCGCCGGCTCGCGGCCGGCGCTCACCCGGGTTGGGGGCCGGCGCGCCCGAGGCCTGGCTGTCTGACGCGACGGCCATGGGTCAGGCCTTCTGGAGGCCGTACGAGGAGCTCGTGCCCTCGAACCGGCTCTTGGTCGACACGTAGGGCCCGACGGTCGGCTTGGTGATGAACTTGATGCCGGTCTCGACGTCGGCCGGCCCGGTGAGCCCCTGGGACACCTTGTACATGTACAGCTGGAGGATCGGCAGGAAGCCCTGCAGGTAGGGCTGCTGGTCGACCGTGAAGTCGAGGTCGCCGACCGACAGCAGCTTCTCGGTCACCGGCGTGAGGTCGAAGCCGCCGCCCTTGACGCCCTTGGCGATCAGGCCGTTCTTGCGCAGGACCTGCGCGATGCTCTGCGTCGAGCCGCCGTCAACCGCGAACAGGCCCTTGGCGCTCCGGTGACCGGCCGACCACGAGGTGACCGTCGAGAGCTCCTGCGGCACCGCGGCGCCCGTCGTCACCTGGGTGTACTTGATCGCCGAGTGGCCCTTGAGCACCGAGATGATGCCGTTCATGCGCGGCTGGATGTTCGATGCACCCGGGGTCGCGATGAACAGCCCGACCTCACCGGACGGCACGAGCGAGACGATCCGATTCCCGACGTCCACGCCGGCCTGGAACAGGCTCTGACCCACGTAGGCCAGCCGCCCGGTCTGGGGTTCATCGGCGTTGTAGGAGATGACCGGGATCCCGGCCGCGAGCGCTTTCTTCACCGGCGCGTTGAACGCGGTGGCCGAGATGAGCGAGGTCGCGATGCCGTCGACCTTCGAGTCGATCGCGGTGTTGAGCGAATCGACCATCTGGCCGACGTTGCTCGACTGCGAGCCCGTCCACTGGTAGCTGCAGTTCAGAAGCTTGCAGGCGTCCGCGGCGCCGTTCTGCGTCGGCCCGAAGAACACGTTCGTGGTGACGTGGTTGACCATCGTAAAATGGAACTTCTTGCTGGAGCCGTAGATCGCGTCGGCGACGCTGCCGCTGCTCGCCGCACTCGCGGACGAGGACTTCGAGCTCGACGAGCCGCACGCCTGCAGGGCGAGCGCGGCGACCCCGGCGGCCCCCCCGGTGAGCGCGGTCCGGCGGGTGATCTGCTTCATGCGCTTGGCGGGGCTGTCCGGCTCCTTGCGCTCACCGAACTCGAGCCGTTCTACTGAATCCCCCAGAAGATCCTCGGGCGACATGTACTGCTCCTCTCTCACTTAGCGGCGGTGGCCCCGTGGGGCACATGCCCCGACTGCGGTGTATTTAACTCGCGCTCAGGACGATTGCGACGGAGGCCGATGTTAGCGGTCACAAATTCTCGCTGTCAACCGGTCGCGCGATGGTTCGCCGAGCTCGCTCGCACGACGAGCTCGGGGGCGACGAGCGAGCCCTCGGGCGGCTGCCCGCCCTGCGCGTACGCCTCGATCGCGCTCACCAGCACCGCGAGGCTGCGGCTGCCGACCTCGCCGAAGTCCTGGCGCACCGTGGTGAGCGTGGGCGTGAAGTAGGGCGCCTCGGGGATGTCGTCGAATCCGACGAGCGAGATCTCCTCGGGGATCCGGCGACCCGCCTCGTGCATCGCCCGCAGCACGCCGAGCGCCATCTGGTCGTTGGAGGCGAACACGGCGCTCACCTCGGGATCCCGGGCCAGCCGGCGACCGGCGTGGTAGCCCGACAGCGGACCCCAGTCGCCGACGAGCGGCTCGGGGACCGGCGCCCGCGCCGCGGCGAGCGTCGTCTCCCAGCCGACGAGGCGCAGCTGGGACTCCAGCGAGGTCGGCGGCCCGGTGACGTGGTGGACGGTGGGATGGCCGAGCTCCAGCAGGTGCGCGGTGGCGAGCGTCGCCCCCGCGCGCTGGTCGACGGAGACGACCGGGAAGCCACGCTCGGGTCCGGCCTCGACCGCGACCAGCGGCACGTCGGGGGAGGCCTCGAGCAGCGCCTGGGCGGCCGCGACCTCCGAGACGATGACGAGCACCCCCTCCACCCCCTGGACGCGCAGCCGGTCGACGGCCTCGGCCATCGTCCCCCGGTCGAGCGCCCGCATCGAAGCGATGAGGATGAAGTAGCCGGCGCGGTGGGCGGCCCGTTCGATCCCGAACAGCGTCTGAGCCGGCCCGTAGAGCGTCGTGTCGGTGCTCACCACCCCGAGCGTGCGCGTGCGCCCGGTGGCGAGGGCGCGGGCGATCGAGTTCGGCCGGTAGTCGAGCGTCTCCATCGCCGCGAGCACGCGGGCCCGCGTCGCCGGGCTCACGTGGCGCGAGCCGTTGATGACCCGCGACACCGTCTGGTGGGAGACGCCGGCGAGACGGCCGACGTCCGCCATCACCGGTGAGCGCGACCGTCCCGGTGACCGTGGATCCTCCTGCACCTCGACTCCTCTCCGCCTCCGCGCAGCCCCCGGCGGGGGCGCCGCGATGTTAGCGTTCACAGCACCCTGATGGGGGGCTCGTCTCAGCGATCGCGCAGGTGGGCGCCGGCGCCCGGGAGGACCGCCTGTGCGCCGGCGGGCGTCACCGCCCCCGGGGGCATCAGCCCGAGCACGTGGCCTCCGAAGCCGCCACCGACGAGCCGCGCTCCGGCGGCGCCCGCCTCGCGCAGCGCCCGTACCGCGGCTTCGACCGCGGGAGTCGAGATCTCGAAATCGTCGCGCAGGCTCGCGTGCGAGGCATCGAGCAGCTCCCCCACCCGCTCGAGCTCACCCGCGGCGAGCGCCGCGATCGTCTCGTCGACGCGTGCGTTGTCGCTCACCACGTGCGTGGCCCGGCCGCGCAGCGGCCAGGGCAGCTCCCGGGCCATCTCGAGCGTCGCATCGCGCAGCGCCGGGACGCCGAGCGCCCGGGCGGCTTCCGCGCACTCGGCGCGACGCTGGTTGTAGCCGGTCTCGGCGTCCGGGCCGCCGGCGTTGGCGTGGCTCTCCCCCGAGTCGAGGGTGACCAGCGACCAATCGCCGAGCTCGAGCGGGACCGACCTGACCTCGAGCGAGCGAAAGTCGATGCGCATCGCCCGCTCGGGCTCGCCGCACAGCGAGGCGAGCTGGTCGAGCATGCCGGTGTTCGCCCCCACCCAGTCGTTCTCCACGCGCGAGCACAGCGTGGCCAGGGCGACCGGGTCGGGGACTTCGGCGCCCGCCACTCCGAGCAGGGCGAGGCACAACGCGACCTCGAGGGCCGCCGAGGAGGAGAGCCCCGAGCCCCGCGGTACGGTGCCCGAGACGCGCAACCGCGCGCCGACGAGCGGTATCCCGAGGCGCTGCAGCTCGGCGGCCGCCCCGCGGGCGAACGCCCGCCACCCGGGGGCCGGTGCCACCTCGTCGAGGTTGAACTCGTCACGCGCGCCGAGGTCCTCGGCGCGCACCTCGACACGACGGCGCGCCACCGGGGTCGCCCGGACGCTCACCCCCTCGCGGATCGCGAACGGGAGCGCCAGTCCCTCGTTGTAGTCGGTGTGCTCGCCGATGAGGTTCACCCGCCCCGGGGCGAAGGCGATCGTGTCCGCCACGCAATACCCTTCCGCTCGTGATCGTCGCGCGACATTGTGCAGGGGATCCGTCGCCGCGCGGCGCCCGGCTCGGCCGACGGTGAGCGTGCGCTGGGGGCTGCTCTCCACCGCGAGGATCAACGACGCCTTCCTGGCCGGCGTGCGCGCGACCGGATCCGACGAGGTCATCGCGGTCGCCGGCCGCGACGCTGAGCGCACCCGCGACTGGGCGCAGGCACGGGCGATCCCCCGGGCGCTCGAGGGCTACGACGCCCTGCTCACCGACCCGGAGATCGACGCCGTCTACATCTCGCTGCCCAACGGTCTGCACCTGCCGTGGACCGAGCGCGCGCTGCGCGCCGGCAAGCACGTCCTGTGCGAGAAGCCGCTCGGCCGGCATCCCGACGCGGTCGCCGCCGCCTTTGATCTCGCGGGCTCACGAGGGCTCGTGCTCGCCGAGGCGTTCATGTACCGCCACCATCCGCAGACAGTCCGGCTCGCCGAGCTCGTCGCGCAGGGGGCGATCGGCCCACTGCGGATGATCCGCGCCAGCTTCGACTTCGTCCTCTCCGACCCGGCCGACGTGCGCCTGCAGGGCGAGCTCGAGGGTGGGGCGCTGATGGATCTCGGCTGCTACTGCGTGAACGCGGCGCGACTGCTGGCCGGCGAGCCCGAGGCGGTGGCCGGCGTCGCGGTCGCCGGCGGGGCGGGCGTCGACGTGAGCTTCGCCGGGGCGCTGCGCTTCCCCGGCGGCGTCCTCGCCCACTTCGACGCGGGCTTCCAGAGCGACGGGGGCGGGACGCTCGTGGTCGCCGGCGAGCGCGGCACCCTGCGAGTGCCCGATCCATGGCACATCCGCGCGCCGGGGATCGAGCTGCACGACGGGACGGGCACCCGCGCGATCGAGATCCCGGGGGCCAACGCCTACCGCCTGGAGGCCGAGGACTTCGCGGCCGCGGTGGGCGGCGCGGCCCCTCGCCTGGGCGGTGAGGACGCGATCGGGCAGGCGCGCACGATCGCCTCCCTGTACGCGGCCGCCGCCTGAGCGCGGAGCGGCGTCAGGCGACGAGGGCGAGCGCGAGCTCCGGCGCGTCGAGCGGGAAGCCCGGCGCTCTCAGGGCGAACCGCATCCGCAGCTCGGTCCCGCCGTCGGGGTGCCGGCGAACGTCCATCGCGTCGGCGACGCCACCGATGATCCGCAGCCCGCAACCGAGCCCGATGCGATCCACGGCCGGCGGCGCGTCGATCCCCACGCCACGGTCGCGGACGACGATCACGAGCTCCCGGGCCCCGACCTCGGTACACACCCAGATCTCACCTGGACCGCCCCGGTACCCGTGCTGGATCGCGTTGGTCACCGCCTCCGAGACGGCGAGTCGCACGTCGTCGAGCTGCGCCTCAGGGACGCCCGCTCGCGCCGCATGATCCGCCACCTCTGCGCGGGCTATGGCGACCGCTCCCGCCGCTGCCGCGTAGCACAACTCAAAGCGCCGCATGAGGGTCTGTTACCCGCGGCACACACGAATGAAGCGGACTGCACGCCACGGTTCATCTGCGATTTAGAATCGTGTGATGGGCACCGCCGCCGTCGAATCCCTGAACGGCCGGGCGGCGCTCGTCACCGGCGCGGGGAGCGGTATCGGCCGGGCGATCGCCGCGCGACTGGAGCACGACGGCGCCGCGGTGCTGTCGGTCGACCTGCGACCCGACCCCGACGGACCCGGCATCCCGTTCGTCGCCGACCTGCGCGAGGAGGCGGCCAACGCGGCCGCGGTGGCTGACGCGCGTGAGCGGTTCGGGCGGCTCGACTTCGTCGTCGCCTGCGCGGGCGTCCAGCACGTCGCCCCCATCGCCGAGTTCCCCGTCGAGCGCTGGCGCACGATCATCGATCTCATGCTCACGAGCCCGTTCCTGCTCGCGCGCGCCGCGTGGCCCGCGCTCGTGGAGTCCGGCGCGGGGCGCTTCGTGGGGATCGCTTCGGCCCACGCGCTCGCCGCCTCGCCGTTCAAGTCCGCCTACGTGTCGGCCAAGCACGGTCTGCTGGGGCTCGTGAAGACGCTCGCGCTCGAGGGCGCCGGCGACGGGATCACCGCGACCGCGGTGTGCCCCGGCTACGTGCGCACGCCCCTGGTCGAGGCCCAGATCGCCGATCAGGCGCGCGCCCACGGGATCCCCGAGGCCGAGGTGCTCGAGTCGGTGATCCTTGCGCCGCAGGCGGTCAAGCGGCTCATCGAGCCCGCGGAGGTCGCCGACGTCGTCGCCTTCCTCGTCGGGCCGCGCGGGCGCTCGTTCACCGGCGTGCCGGTGACCATGGACGGGGGCTGGACCGCCCGCTGAGCCGCCCCGGCGACCTTGACACGATCGTGTCAAGGTTTGCTAGCCTCCCCGCGATGCGTGACTACCTGGCGGCGACGCGCGAGCGGACGATCGTTTTCGACGGCGGAATGGGGGCGACGCTCGAGCAGTTCGAGCTCTCGCTGGAAAACGACTACCGGCTCCCCGGCCGCTGCCACGAGGCGCTCGTGCTCAACCGCCCCGACGTGATCGAGGGCGTCCACGCCTCGATGATCGAGGCGGGCGCCGACGTGCTTGAGACCGACACCTTCCAGGCCTCGCGGCTGAAGCTCGGCGAGTGGGGCCTTGCCGAGCACACCCGGGAGATCAACGTGCACGCCGCGCAGATCGCCCGACGGGCCGCCGGTGAGTCGCGGTTCGTCGCGGGCTCGATCGGGCCGACCGGCTTCCTGCCCGCCTCCGACGACCCGACGCTCGGGCAGATCGGCTTCGGGGAGCTGCGCGAGGTGTTCGCCGAGCAGTCGGCCGGCCTGCTCGAGGGCGGCGTCGACCTGCTGATCATCGAGACCACCCAGGACATCCTCGAGCTCAAGGCGGCAGTGTTCGGCATCCGCGACGCGATGCGCGCCGCCGGCCGGGCGGTCCCCATCCAGTGCAGCGTCTCGCTGCTGCCCAACGGCGGCAAGATGCTGCTCGGCACCGACATCTCCTCGGCGCTGGCCACGCTCGAGGCGCTCCGGGTCGACGTCGTCGGGCTCAACTGCTCCACCGGCCCCGAGGACATGCGCGACGCGATCCGCTTCCTCGGCGAGTTCTCGAGCCTCCCGGTGCACTGCATCCCCAACGCCGGCCTGCCGCTGCAGGGTCCCGACGGGGAGACGATCTTCCCCGAGCAGCCGGGTCCGCTCGCCGAGGTGCTCGGCGAGTTCGTCGAGCGCTACGGCGTCTCGATCATCGGCGGCTGCTGCGGCACCACGCCGGAGCACATCGCGGCGATGGCCGAACGGGTCGCCGGCCGGATTCCGCCCACGCGACCGGACCGGCGCCCCGCGCACGTGAGCTCGATGATCGCCGGCGCGCCGCTCGTGCAGTCGCCACGACCGACGCTCGTCGGCGAGCGGGTGAACTCTCAGGGCTCGCGCAAGGCCAAAGAGATGCTGCTCGCCGACGACTACGACGGGCTGCTGGTGGTCGCCGAGGACCAGGTGACCGGCGGCGCCCACGTGCTCGACGTGTGCGTCGCGTTGACGGAACGCCAGGACGAGGCCGACCAGATGCGTGAGGTGGTGAAGCGGATCTCGCTCTCCCAGCCGGCGCCGATCCAGATCGACTCCACCGAGCCCGACGTGATCGAGGCGGCGCTCGAGGCGATCCCCGGCCGGGCGATCGTCAACTCGGTGAACCTCGAAGCGGGGCGGGACAAGCTCGACCGGGTCGCGCCACTCGCGCGTGACCACGGCGCCGCGCTCATCGCGCTCACGATCGACGAGGTGGGGATGGCGAAGACCGCCGAGCGCAAGCTGGAGGTCGCGCGGCGGCTCGTCGAGCTGTGCTGCGACGAGCACGGCCTCGACCGCGATGCGCTCATCTTCGACTGCCTCACCTTCACGTTGACCACTGGCGACCCGGAGTGGCGGCCCTCGGCGGTGGCGACGATCGAGGGCATCCGGCTGGTGAAGCAGGAGCTGCCCGGGGTGCAGACCTCGCTGGGGGTCTCCAACGTGTCGTTCGGGGTCGGCCTGCCGGCGCGGCGGGTGCTCAACAGCGTGTTCCTGCACCACTGCGTGGAGGCCGGCCTCGACCTCGCGATGGTGAACCCCAACCACATCACGCCCTACGGGGAGATCGTGGACGAGGAGCGCTCGCTCGCCGACGACCTCGTGTTCGACCGCCGCGAGGACGCCCTGGAGCGGTTCATCGCCCACTTCGAGGCGAAGGGCGCCACCGACGACGGTGCGTCGGACGCCGCCGACCCCACCGAGGGCATGGAGCCCGAGGAGGCGCTGCACTTCCACATCCTGCGCCGCAAGAAGGAGGGCGTCGAGGCGTGGATCGACGCGTGCGAGAAGAAGATCGGCGCGGTTCCCACGTTGAATGAGGTGCTGCTGCCGGCGATGAAGGAGGTCGGGGACAAGTTCGGCGCCGGCGAGCTCATCCTGCCGTTCGTCCTGCAGTCGGCCGAGGTGATGAAGAAGGCGGTCGCCCGGCTGGAGAACTACCTCGACAAGCTTGAGGGCTACACCAAGGGGACGGTGGTGATCGCCACCGTGTTCGGCGACGTCCACGACATCGGCAAGTCGCTGGTGAACACGATCCTCACCAACAACGGCTACACCGTCGTCGACCTCGGCAAGCAGGTGCCGATCTCGGCGATCCTTGACGCCGCCGTCGAGCACGACGCGACCGCGATCGGGCTCTCGGCGCTGCTCGTCTCGACCTCCAAGCAGATGCCCGCCTGCGTCCAGGAGCTCCACGAGCGGGGCCTTGAGTACCCGGTGCTCATCGGCGGCGCGGCGATCAATCGCAACTTTGGTCTCCGGATCCTCTACCCGGGCGGCACCGGCTCCGACGAGGTGTACGCGCCCGGCGTCTTCTACTGCAAGGACGCGTTCGAGGGGCTTGCCAAGATGGACCAGATCGTCGACGCAGAGGCGCGCGAGGCGCTCGTGACCAAGACCCGGGAGTCCGCGCGGGTGCTCCGCGAGACGCCGGTGAAGGTCGACCAGGACGCGCCGGCGGTCGACGACGCCTCGGTGCGCAGCGCGGCCGCGATCGACGTGGCGGTGCCCTCGCCTCCGTTCTGGGGCGCGCGGGAGATCTCGGTGGACATGGACGACGTGTACCGCCACCTCGACACCCATGTGC